>JAHHST010000059.1 GCA_020025055.1 Longicatena sp. | reverse complement strand
AGCTTTTACTAATGAACTTACAAATTGCATTGGTAAAATTGAAACAAATGCTAATGACATTCCTAAAATTGTATTACCTAATTTTTTTAACATGTTTTTTCTCCTTTTTCTTTTATTTTTTTATATTATTAAATTTTGTATTTTTTTCAACACATCCTCCTCTCTGTAAAAACTTATTTTCTATAACCACTTTCTATAAATTAAGATTTTATAAGAAAGCACTTACTTGAATCGTTTTCATTCTATCAAACCTTGCGGTATATATCAAACATATTGATTTGTATTTTTTATTTCTATATTTATACTTTTTATAATTAGGTTATTTTTATTATAATTCTACTTGTAAAATTCATTGTGATTCGTATTAAATCATATAAAAAAGCGAACCCTCTCTATTTGGTTTCCCAAATACTAGGATTCACTTTATCATGTAACATCTTTTTAATGATACATCTATATTATTAATTAAGCGTGTTTTAAGAATGCAATATATCCTTGTGTTGTTTCATAGATATCTGCTTTAGAAGCGATTTCCCAAGGAGCATGCATATTGTGTAATGCAACACCACAGTCAATTACTTCCATACCGTATTCAGCTAATATATAAGCGATTGTACCTCCACCGCCTTGGTCAACTTTACCAAGTTCAGCAGTTTGATAACTTACATTTTCTTTTTCCATCATATTTCTTAAAGCTGCCATGTATTCTGCATTTGCATCATTACATCCGCCTTTACCACGAGATCCAGTATATTTATTAAATACAATACCTTTTCCCATATATGCTGAGTTTTTAGGTTCCATTACAGATGCATAATTTGGATCGAATGCTGCACTAACATCACTACTTAACATTCTTGAATTTGCTAATGCACGACGTACTCTTAATTCTGTATATTCTCCCATGCGATCCATTACTTCTGCAACCATGTTTTCGAAGAATTTAGATTGCATACCAGTTGCACCAATACTTCCAACTTCTTCTTTATCAACTAATAAGCATACTGCTGTACGATCTGTTTCTTCCATTTCTAACAATGCCATTAATGAAGTATATGCACAAATACGATCATCATGACCATATCCCATAACCATACTACGATCCAATCCATAGTCTCTTGCTTTTCCTGCAGGAACCACTTCAATTTCAGCAGATACGAAATCATCTTCTTCTACATTATATTTATCTTTTAATAATGCTAGAACATTTTTCTTAACTGCTTCTTTTTCTTCACCTTTTAAAGGCATACTACCAACTGTAATATTTAAATCTTCACCTTCGATTACTACACTACCTTTTTTTCCTAATTGATCACCAGATAAGTGTACTAATAAATCACTGATTCCAACTACTGGATCATTTGGATCTTCTCCAATATTGATATTTTCTACAGTTCCATCTTTACGAACAATTACACCATGTAATGCAAGTGGTAATGTTACCCATTGGTATTTTTTAATACCACCATAATAATGTGTATCTAACATTGCTAAATCATGATCTTCGTATAAAGGATTTTGTTTTAAATCTAAACGTGGGCTATCAATATGTGCCCCTAAGATTTTCATTCCTTTTTCTAATGGTTCTTTACCAATTAAGAATAAAGCAAGTGTTTTACCCATATTATTAGCGTATACTTTATCTCCTGCTTTTAATGTTTCATTATTTTTAATAACATCTGCTAAATTACGATATCCGTGTTCTTCAGCAATACGTACACTTTCAATTACACATTCTCTTTCTGTTTTACAATCAGAGATAAATTTTTTATATCCTTCTGATAATTCCATAACTTCTTTTAGTTTATCTTCATCATATTTATTCCATGCGATTTCTCTCATATAACATCCTCCGTTCATGTACATCATTATATAACTAATAGACATAAATTTTCAACTATTACAATTTAACATTCTAACAGTTCTTTACTTAAAGTTTGGTATGCTTCATCTTCAGATGAATTTAAAATAGTAACTTTTCCAACTTGATTTACTACTTGCAATTGATTTTTTGCCTGCAATAACTCTTTTACATGTCTTGTAGTTCCTTCATTCCCATCAATGATAGAAATTTGATTTCCAACTATCTTTTGCAATTGTTCTTTATAGAATACGAAGTGTGTACATCCTAATACGATACTATCTATTGTGGATAAATCATAAGAACTTAAATATTCTTTTAATGTTTCTTCAACAATTTGTTTATTTGACAATTGATCATTTTCAACAATTTCCACTAATTTAGGACATGGTAATTTATAGATTACATTATCCTTATTATACTTTAACATTAGATTTTCAAACTTCTTTTCCTTCAATGTAAATTTTGTTGCCATAACAATTACATGTTGATCACTATGTTGATCTACTGCAGGTTTTAAAGCTGGTTCCATACCGATAATAGGAAGATTATGATATCTTTCTCTTAATACCTGAACACATGCACTTGTTGCAGTATTACATGCAATGACAATTGCTTTTACACCTTTTTGAATTAATAAATCACAAATATAGATACATCGATTTGTAATCAGTTCTTTATCTTTTATTCCATATGGAGCAAATGCAGAATCCCCAAAATATATGTAGTTTTCATTCGGCATATGTTTTCTTAATTCTTTTAAAACACTAATTCCACCTAATCCTGAATCAAAGACTCCAATTGCTTTTTCTATCTCTTTCATATCCTCACTCTTTCATGTACCTTATTATTATACCTTTTTTTCTATTCACTTACCATATAACTTTTCGATAATATCGAATATATTCATTTTTCAAATTTTAATTGCATTTCATTATTGGATACTTAAATATCTTATTGATTATGAAAATATCAGTCTTTTTCTTGTGTATTCGTTTTAATTGCG
The DNA here is from genome assembly GCA_020025055.1 of Longicatena sp. Taxonomy (GTDB): domain Bacteria; phylum Bacillota_I; class Bacilli_A; order Erysipelotrichales; family Erysipelotrichaceae; genus Longicatena_A. Next base: position 6,309 of record JAHHST010000059.1, on the reverse strand, counting down.
TTACTATACTTTATACAGTATAAAGGAGATTTTTCAATGCAAGAAATTATAAGTATTCAACAATTAGAAGAATTATTAAAAGCAAATATCATCGTATGTACACCTTCTAAAAAAGGATTGAGTTACATTACTATGCAAAAAGATAATATACGAATCCAAAATGCTTTTTCTAGATATACCTTAACATGGCATGATTTTTTAGACTTATATAAAAATCAAAAATTCTATATTTATGAAAAAGATCACGATAGTGGCATATCTTTAGAAAAAGATACTGAATACTATAGTTGGTATCACAAATAATATTTCATATTTCAACCACCTCTTTTATAAAATTTAATTTTATGGGTATACTGACATTGAGGTGAAACTATGAAACAAAATTTAAATCATTCTTCCTTCCCAACTTTATCAAAAAATCTAGATACTCATATTTTAATTATTGGAGGAGGATTATGTGGTATACAATTAGCATATTACTTGCATAAAATAAACGAAGATGCTCTATTAATTGATGAACAGCAAGTAATCCCTTTCTCTGACTCTTTTCCATTATTAACAGCTCAACAAGGATATTTATATCATCCTTTATCCACACGATATGATAAATTTTTTGCAAAATTATATTATCATTGTAACCAAGACACATTAAATGATATCGAATCAATCATACATAAACATAATATAGATTGTAACTTTAAACGATGTGATAGTATCATGTATGCAAATAATATTGATGATCTTGTACAATTAGAAAATGAATATAAATGTTACCAAGATTTACAAATTCCTTGTACTTTTCATACATCATCAACACAACCATCTCATGCAACCCTAACCATGCATTATCAAGCAAGTTTTCATCCAATTCAATACATAAATGGTCTACTTTCAGAAATTCCTGAATTTCCAATTTATGAAAATTGTAATATCCAAAGTATTAAAGAAGATTCCAATGGTTACTTTGTGCATTGTAATGGATATACTATCCATACAGATCAAATTGTTTTTATAAACCCTACATCAAATCCTTTTCTTAATTCATATTATCATCAATATATCTTTCAACAAGAATTACATATTAAAAATGCTCAATCTTTTTCCATTCCTATAAATTATGAACAACCATTTTATGCTCCAGTTTTCCAAAACCAAACGCTCTCTACACAAACAACGTTTGATCATGTTCCTTTTATTGGAAAAATATATAAAGATAATGAAAACTTATTGTTTGTTCATGGATGTTCTATATGGGATTCTCTTTTAGCTTGTTTATCAGCAAAATTACTATTGTCTCATATTTTAAGAAAACATAATATTTATCGTTTTCTGTTTTCACCACAACGCGTAGACTTTTGTAAAAATGCGTTCAAAGAACAACATTCTATTATCTTATAATCAAATAAAAAGAGATTTTGCCATTCTCACATACTACACTAATACGCTTTTTTTAAATTAAAATATTATACTCTTACCATAGAAAAAGAACAGTGCACATATTTTCACTGTTCTTTTTCTATTCTTCTATATAAACCTATTCCACACAATAGCGATAAAAACTCTGCTACTGTGATTGTTAACCAGATCCCATTAACGCCAAATATTTTTACCAATATAAATAAAGAAATAAGTACAAATACAACGCCTTTTAAAATTGCTAGAATCGTTGCAGCTCTACTACATTCAATGGCTTGAAAATAATAAAGAATCATTGTTACCACAGCGGTTAAAATTAAACTTGAAAAATAAAGTTTTATACCTTTTGTAGCTGTTGGCAATAATGATATATCATAATTACTAAAAATAGATACAATCTTTTCTGGATACAATAAAAATATACTATATCCAACAATTGCTGCTACTCCACTTACAAGTATTGATAAATGAAAGGCTTTCTTCATCCTAGTTTTCTTTCTAGCTCCATAATTTATGGAAATAATTGGCTGTGCCGCCTGTGCAAATCCATTGCATAAACCTTTCGTTACAAAAGCGATATTCGCTATAATCGCATACGCTGCTAAAAATATTTCATCAGCTTCTTTTACAATAACATAGTTAAATGCAAAAATAACAATACCTACACTTAACTCTAAAATTCCACTCCCAAATCCATTTAAAATAATTCTTTTCCACATATAAATATCACAAATATTTTTCGTAAAGAAAACTGTATTTTTCTTGAATAAAAAATATGGAATTACTGCCACAGTACTAATAACCGCAGATAACGCTGTCGCAACTGCTGCACCATATAATCCTTTACCAAATACAATAACAAATAAATAGTCTAAAAAGATATTAGAAAAATTTCCAATGATCATGATTGTCATAGCAAACTTAGGTGCATGATCGTTTCTTAATAAAATACTACTTGCATAATTAATCGTAAAAAATACTGCACATGTATTTATTGGCAACACATATTCTTTTACATATGGTAATAGAGTATCATTACTTCCTAACATATAACATAGTGGTTCTAAATAGATATTCCCTGCAATCATAATGAACAATCCAACAATTGTCATACCTACGATTCCAATTGTAAAAGCTTTATTTCGCTCATCAAATCTATGATTACCTTCTGTTATTGACATAATAGTTGCAGCACCTACACCAAAGGTTAAACCAATTGCTGAATACAGCGAAAATAAAGGCAAAGCAATGTTTAACGCAGCTATCCCAATACTTCCTGAACCCTTTGCTATAAAAAATACATCTGCCAAGCAATATAATGAATTACTAAAAGTAGCAATTAACGTTGGAATCAGATAATGAAAATACAATCTAGGAATAGAATCATTTATTACATTATACTTCATTATAAATTTCCTTTACCTGCGCTAACACTTGCTTTGTTTCGAATTTGTCTTCAATCGTAAATACAATATAAGGAGAAGTAATTCCTGCCGATGCATATTCTTTCCAATCTTCTATATGATTCATTGGTTTTTCACTTAATAAATGCATACGGCAAGACTGGTCTGTTAAAATTGGATACCGATGTCCTTTTAAATCTTTTAAATCGTATCGAATTCCTCTTCTACATAATCCACAGTTTTTCTTCCCATCATCTTTTAAGCACATTTGAATAGGACAATATTCACTAATCATTAATTCTGTATATCCATATATCTGATATGCAAAATTTCCTTTTGTATGATAATGTTCTTCGAAAGTTTTTGTTAAATCATTTATACTTTCTAATGTATGTTCTAATGATAATGTAACAATTTGAACTCCGTGATCAAAAGCAAATTTAGCACTATATGAATTTGTAATATTTAATGATGTATCGCTAATTCCATGCATGTTTTTCGCAAATCCACCATTTTCTTGTATCATCACATTTTCATATTTATACTCATCTTTTTTGATTCGTGGTTCTCTTAAAAATACATTTTCTCCTCTAGCTTTTAGTTTTCTATATACATTTTCATCCGCAACATATATCAAGGAATTTTCCATCTCTTTACAACACTCAAATTGCTCTTCTGTATGAACAATTATAATTAATTCCTTACGTGGTTCACAAACAAGTGTTTCTTTGTTGTATTCTATTATGCGTCGATGTTTATTTCTTACTTTACGTAATTCCACCAATTTTTCTAATGCTTCTCTTCGCATTCGATTTACTTCTTTGATTGGTATAATTCCTGTTTCACATACTTCATCTAAACATAACGTTTGAATAATGAATGGAGTATCTTTAGTTTTTTGTAATTGTGTCTTTATACGATCTTTCGATAACGGTGTTTTTAATGCTGTTTCACACATCATAGTAGACTTTTCAATGACTCTATGATGTGCATCATCTTCAACTATAAAAATCGCTTCTTCTCCAATTTCCATACGAAAAGATGCTTTTATTGGTTCATATCGTATTTGTGATTGATATGATTTTTTTAATTCCTCTAACTGCTTTACATCACTTGTTTTTAATAATGTACTTCCTTTTTTTATATATCCTGTTTTATCTAATTGTACATATTCTCCTTTTTTCGCACCATTTACTAATAAACCATTTTGATACATTCGATTAATTCTAAAGCCTTCATCATTTTGCTCATTTAAAATACGAACTCCATCTCCTTGATGTAAATCTTCTAATAATTTTACAGTAAATCGATCTTTTGAAATATGTTCAATAATTCCTGCTTTAATACCAATATGATTTGGACGAATTGGATTCATTAATGAACTTCCTATTTGATGAAATAAATGTCCACTAGTAAAACCACGATTGAATATTTTTTGCATCTCATCAATCATAGCTTTTTCCACATGAAATTCCCTTTTTTCTTTATATGCATCAATTGCTTTACGATATAAAGAAGTCATCAGTGCGACATATTCTGGTCGTTTCATTCTTCCCTCTATTTTAAAAGAAGCGATTCCTGCATCTAATAAAGAAGGAACCTGTTTTAATGTGTTTAAGTCTTTTGGACTTAACAAATATTTTCCTTCTGCCTTTATTTCTTTATGTAATCCATGATGATTTTCTTCTAATGTATATTGCATGCGACAAGGCTGAGCACATTCACCACGATTTCCACTTCGCCCTAATGTTAATGAAGACATTAAACATTGTCCAGAATAAGAAACACATAGCGCACCTTGAACAAATACCTCCAAATCAATTCCTAGCTTTGCATATTCTTCAATCTCTTCAATCGTCGTTTCTCTTGGTACAACCACACGAGCTGCTCCCATTTCTTTTAACATCTTTATTCCCATTGGATTATGAATATGCATCTGTGTAGAAGCGTGCAATTCAAAATCAGGAAAATACTTGTGTACAAGACTAAATAACCCAATATCTTGAAGAATTAATGCATCTACATCCGCATCTTGCAATTCTTTAATATATCGTAAAAATGAATCTACTTCATTTTCATAAATTAGTGTATTCACTGTTACATATACACGAACGCCATATATATGAGCATAAGCTACAGCTTTCTGCATTTCTTCATGATTAAAATTATTGGCATAGGCACGTGCACCAAACATCGTACCTCCCAAATAAACTGCATCACAACCATTTTGAACAGCAGCTTGTAATGCTTCAAAGGAACCGGCTGGAGCTAATAATTCTATATTTTTATGCATGTTTCTTCATCCCCTTTTGTTTTGATTTATAATACGCTTTTACAATCGTTGATACAATCATAATACCCAATACTAATACACCTGCAATACTTAGTGTATTTAATCCCATTGTTAATGCTTCAAATGCTTTCCCTTGAATTGCTAATAACATTGTACGATACATTCCACCCCCAGGAACAAGTGGAATTAACGAACAAATAAGAAAAGTAGTAACTGGTGTTTTATATATTCGAGCTAAAATTTCAGAATATAATGAAAAACTTACAGAGCCTATAAACATCGATAGAATTTCACTTGCGCCCATGCACAACATAACATGATATACCAAAGCTCCAATACTGCCCCCAATTCCTGCAATGATTAAATTATTTCCTTTAATATTAAATAATACTCCAAAGCCTAAACATGATAAAAATCCAGACATTAAAATACGTATTATATCATACATCTTCCACCCCTCCTATCTTATAAAAATACCCAAAGCAAAACCAATTCCAGCAGCAATAGCTAAAGCAACTAGGAAAGCCTCTGTTGCCCTTGCAACTCCAGATAAATAATCACCTGCAACTGTATCTCTAATCGCATTTGTAATAGCCAATCCAGGAACAAGTAACATAATACTAGAAATAATTACAATATCCATATCAATGGATGGAATAAAAGAACAAAAAAGTAAAGACATACAAGCACTAAACGCAGCTCCAATAGCATTAATAAAAAAATCATTTAAAGCAAATAACTCCATATAATGAGTAATGATTTTTATACCGAAACCTACTATAAAGGATACTATAATCTCATTTATATTCCCATTAAAAAACCAAGCAAAACCGGCTGCACTTAATGCACCAAAAAAATATGTTACAAAACATGAATAACGATCTCTATTTCCAATTCTATGCAATTCTTCATCTAATTCTTCTAAAGTAAAAGGATTTATATTCGCATTACGAGACAAGGTATTAATTTGATCAATACAATTTAAATCTACGCCACGCGTATGAACACGCAAAATTTTTGTACTAGTCTTTTGATCAATCGTTATAGAAAACATAATCCCAGTTAACGTGACAAAGCTCTCTGCATCTTCCACTTCTGAAAAACTACGACATAACTTTACCATAGTTTCTTCCACTCGGTAAATCTCAGCACCACTTTCAATTAGAAGTTTTCCTGCATATACAATTACATCTAATA
>JAHHST010000058.1 GCA_020025055.1 Longicatena sp. | reverse complement strand
AAAGTCTTCATTTTTGAAGACTTTTTATATAGATGATACTCTATTTAGAAGTGCACTACGTTCAGGTCCATTAGATACTAAAGTGATAGGGAAACCAATTTGTTTTTCGATTTCATTGATATAGTTTTTACATTCAATTGGAAGATTATCCCATGAAGAGATTGTGCTGATGTCACATTTCCAGCCAGGCATCATTTTTAAAACTGGTTTTGCTTTCATTAAATCCGTTGTGTTTGGGAATTCTGTAGTTATAGTTCCATTGATTTCATAGCCTATACAAATTGGTATTTCATCAAGATATCCTAATGCATCAACAACAGTTAATGCAACAGAGGTAGCTCCTTGCATTCTACAACCATATTTTGTGGCAACTGCATCAAACCATCCAACACGTCTAGGACGTCCAGTTGTTGCCCCATATTCACCACCATCAGCACCATGATTTCGTAATGAATTTGCTTCATCTCCAAAAACTTCACTAACGAATTCACCGGCTCCAACACTAGATGAATAGGCTTTTACAACTGCAATTACTTCTTTTATTTCATAAGGTGGTATTCCAGCACCAATCGTTGCAAAACCTGCAAGCGTTGAGGAAGATGTAACCATTGGATAAATTCCATGATCTGTATCTTTCATAGAACCTAGTTGTCCTTCTAGTAATATATTTTTGTTTTCTTTGATTGCTTGATGTAAAAATGTTGTAGTATCCGCGACATAAGGTTCAATCATTTTTTTGTAGTCCATTAATGTATGAAACAATTCGTCTACTTGTAATGGTTCCTTATGGTACAAGTGCTCTATTAGAACATTTTTAATTGTACATATATTTTTTAATTTTTCTTTTAATTCATCTTCATCCATAAATAGATTATTTACTTGAATTCCTATTTTAGCGTATTTGTCAGAAAAACAAGGGGCAATTCCTGATTTTGTAGAACCGAAGGAATGTTTACCTAGTCGTTCTTCTTCGTATTCATCTAATAATATATGGTAGGGCATAACAATATGTGCACGATCTGAAATTAATAAGTGAGGAGTAGGTACTCCTTGATCAGTAATGGATTTTAATTCTTTTATTAATCCAGGAATATTTAATGCTACCCCATTTCCTAACACACAAGTGGTATGTTTATAAAATGCACCAGAAGGAAGCATATGTAATGCAAATTTACCATATTCGTTTTTTATAGTATGTCCTGCATTACTGCCACCTTGAAATCTTACTACAATATCATTTTTAGCGGCAAGGGAATCGGTAATTTTACCTTTCCCTTCATCGCCCCAATTAGCGCCAACTATTGCTTTAATCATTTTCTTTTCTCCTTATTGGAATTTAAATATGTATATCAGCATGTTCCCCTAGAATGTCTTTATTTGCTGATAAAATTGGTCGAATGACTTCTTTTAAAAATTCATTTGTTTGTTCACAAGCACGACCAGTATAGTTTTTTGGTTTTACGATTTCTTTTAATTGTTCATAAGTGATATGAAACATTGGATCATTAGCTATTCGTAAAAGAAGGTCATTTTCTTTTCCTTCTTCTTTTACAACACGTCCAGCTTCCATTGAATGAATACGAATGCGTTCGTGAAGTTCTTGACGATCTCCTCCTGTTTTTACAGCATCCATTAAAATATTCTCTGTTGCCATAAATGGTAATTCTGCAAGAAGGTGAGCTTCGATTACTTTTGGATATACAACTAATCCATCTGCAACATTCATATATAAGTCCAAAATTCCATCGGTTGCTAAAAAAGCTTCACTAACTGAAATTCGTTTATTTGCTGAATCATCTAAGGTTCTTTCAAACCATTGTGTAGATGTAGTAATTGCGGGATTTAGTGTATCGCAAATTACATAGTTAGCAAGAGCAGCCATTCTCTCACAACGCATAGGATTACGTTTATATGCCATTGCTGAAGATCCGATTTGATGTTTTGCAAAAGGTTCTTCGATTTCTTTCATGTGCTGCAACAAACGAATATCGTTTGAAAACTTATGAGCAGATTGTGCAATACCACTTAAGACATTTAAAACACGACTATCTACTTTTCTTGAGTAAGTTTGTCCACTAACTGCATAACAAGAAGAAAAATGCATTTTATCGGCAATCTTTTGATCTAATAAACGACATTTTTGATGATCTCCTTCAAATAGTTCAAGAAACGATGCTTGAGTACCTGTTGTACCCTTTGAACCTAGCAATTTCAAAGAATGTAAAACATAGTCTACATCTTCTAAATCCATTACTAAGTCATGGATCCAAAGACAAGCACGTTTTCCAACCGTTGTTGGTTGTGCAGCTTGATAATGAGTATATCCAAGTGTAGGTAAATCTTTATACTCATTCGCAAATTTAGATAATATTGCGATTGTATTAATTATTTTTTTTCGAATAAGCTGTAAAGCTTTTGACATAATGATGATGTCAGTGTTATCACCGACATAACATGAAGTAGCACCTAAATGAATGATTCCTTTTGCTTTAGGACATTGTACTCCATATGCATATACATGACTCATTACATCATGACGAACTTCTTTTTCTCTTGCTTCAGCAACATCGTAATTAATATCATCTTTATGTAATTTTAATTCATCAATTTGTTCTTGGGTTATGTTAAGCCCTAATTCTTTCTCTGCTTCTGCAAGTGCAATCCATAACTCTCTCCAAGTCTTGAATTTCATTTCATTAGAAAAAAGATATTTCATTTCTTTACTTGCATAACGTTTAGACAGAGGACTTGTATAGTTCGTTGTCATGAAGACCTCCTATTATTTCATATTAAAAAGTATCAAAAGATTTATGAATTTTTAGATACTTCGGCTTCCATTATAGCATTTTTCATTAAATATTCAAGAAATCATAAACAAAGATATTTCAACTGTATATACACATGTATATCATTATCTTGACACAAGTAAAGTATATAAGTCTTGTCATATGTAAAGATGTATAGTATAATGGAGTCGTTTTTGTAGTAAAATGCTACAAAATATAAATAGAAGGGAAACTATAATGACAATCATTGATGAAATTAAAGCATTAAAAAAAGAGAAAGATGCCGTTATATTAGCACATTATTATGTGACTCCAGAAGTGCAGGCAATTGCAGATTATGTAGGGGACTCATTTTATTTAAGTAAACTTGCAACAAAGTTGAAAGAAACTACAATTGTTTATTGTGGAGTTTCATTTATGGCAGAGAGTGCCAAAGTATTAAATCCAGAAAAAACAGTTTTGATGCCTGAAAAATTAGCAGATTGTGCAATGGCTCATATGGCACAGTTAAAGTTAATTGAAAAAGCACGAAAAGAATATGATGATTTAGCTGTAGTGTGTTATATAAATTCAAGGGCAGATTTAAAACAACATTGCGATGTATGTGTAACATCATCAAATGCTGTAAAAATTGTAAAGAAATTACCAAATAAGAATATTTTCTTTACACCGGATAAAAACTTAGGAGCTTATGTAGCATCACAAATACCAGAAAAGAATTTTATTCATAATCCTGGATATTGTCCAATCCATAATGATGTAAAAAAAGAAGAAATTATTGAGTTACAAAAAGAACATCCTGAAGCATTAGTTTTAGCTCATCCAGAATGTCCAAAAGAAATTTTAGACTTAGCTGCATATATTGGAAGTACATCAGGGATTATTGATTATGCAACACAAAGTGAGTTTAAAGAATTTATTATTTGTACAGAACGTGGAGTTGAGTATAAATTACAACAAAATAACCCAGATAAAAAGTTCTATTTTACAAAAACGGAACCAATCTGTATAGATATGAAAAAAATAACACTTGAAAAAATATTACATGTTTTAAAAACTGGAGAAAATGAAGTTTTTGTTGAAAAAGAATTAATCGAAAATTCTAAAAAACCATTAGAGTTAATGTTAGAATTAGGAAAATAAAAAAAGAGGGGATTTATCATGAAAACGGAAGCAGATGTTGTTATAGTTGGAACAGGAGCAGGTGGACTTTATAGTGCATTGTGTTTACCTAGAGATAAAAAAATTATTATGATTACAAAATCAGATTTAGAAAGTAGTGATTCATTCTTAGCACAAGGTGGGATTTGTGTATTAAGAGATGAAAATGATTATGATAGTTTTTTTGAAGATACAATGAAAGCAGGACACTATGAAAATCGTAAAGAATCAGTTGATATTATGATTCGTAGCTCACGAGATGTAATCAATGATTTGATTCAATATGGAGTTGATTTTGAAACTAAGGATGGGGAATTATTGTACACAAGAGAAGGTGCACATTCAAAACCTAGAATTCTATTTCATGAAGATATAACAGGGAAAGAAATTACGAGTACATTACTTGCAAGGGTAAAAGAGTTAGATAATATTACTTTATATGAATATGTAACAATGAAAGATATCATTGTAGAAGCTGATGATTGTAAGGGGATTATTGCTGAAAACAATGATGGAGAAGTTATTGAAATATATGCAGATAATACGATTTTTGCAACAGGTGGTATTGGTGGAAATTACAAACATTCAACCAATTTTCCACATTTAACAGGAGATGCCTTAGAAATTTGTAAAAAACATAATATTCGTTTAGATCATTTAGATTATGTTCAAATTCATCCAACGACTTTATATACCAAAAAACCAGGAAGAAGCTTTTTGATATCAGAATCAGTTCGTGGAGAAGGAGCAATATTATATAATAAAAATATGGAACGTTTTGTGAATGAATTATTACCACGAGATGTAGTTACAAAAGCAATTCATGAACAAATGGAAAAAGATGGAACAGAGTTTGTATGGTTATCTATGGAAAATATTCCAAATGAAGATATATTAAAACATTTTCCAAACATTTATAATAAGTGTATCGAAGAAGGTTATAATCCACTAAAGGAATGTATTCCAGTAGTACCAGCACAACATTATTTTATGGGTGGTATTTGGGTTGATTCCGATAGTAAAACAACAATGCCACACTTATATGCAGTTGGTGAAACAAGTTGTAATGGGGTTCATGGAAAAAATCGTTTAGCTAGTAATTCGTTATTGGAAACATTAGTGTTTGCACAACGAGCTGCGAAAAAAATTTCTGCTTAAGAAAGGAAATGGTTATGAACAATATAACAAAAAAAGTACAAGTGGATCAGCTGATTAAATTGGCTTTACAAGAGGATATTTCTAGTGAAGATGTTACAACAAATTCTATTATGAAAGATATGGTTATGGGTGAAGTTGATTTGATTTGCAAAGAAGATGGTATCATTGCAGGCTTGGATATCTTTAAAAGAACATTTGAATTATTGGATGAAAATGTATCGTTTGAATTTTATTGCAAAGACGGAGATTATGTTCGAAATGGACAAAAAATGGCAAAAGTCATTGGAGATATTCGTACATTGTTATCAGGGGAAAGAGTTGCACTAAACTATTTACAAAGAATGAGTGGCATTGCAACCTATACGAGAAGTGTATCTGATTTATTAAAAGGTACAAAAACAAAATTATTAGATACAAGAAAGACAACACCAAATATGCGAATATTTGAAAAATATGCAGTACGAATTGGTGGAGGATACAATCATCGCTATAATTTATCCGATGGTGTTTTATTAAAAGATAATCATATTGGCGCAGCAGGCAGTATTACAAAAGCAATAGAAATGGCAAAAGAATATGCACCGTTTGTAAGAAAAATAGAAATTGAAGTTGAAACATTAGATATGGTAAAAGAAGCAGTACAAGCTGGTGCTGATATCATTATGTTAGATAACATGACAACAGAAGAAATGATGGAAGCAATTCGTATAATCGATGGACGAGCTGAAACAGAATGTTCAGGTAATGTTACAAAAGAAAACATTGATCGACTTGTGAATATTGGAGTAGACTATATTTCAAGTGGTGCGTTAACACATTCTGCACCGATTTTAGATATTTCTCTTAAAAATCTTCATGCAATCTAAATTTGGAGTATATAAATGTTGAAAGGAACAGAAAGAAGAAATGCCATATTTGAATGCATAAAAAACCAAGTATCGCCTATTAGTGGTAACTCTTTAGCAAAACAATGCGGAGTAAGTAGACAAATTATTGTACAGGATATAGCACTTTTAAGAGCGGAAGGATATCCTATTATTTCTACTAGTAATGGATATGTAATGAATGAAATGCAGTGTGCTAGTAGAAAATTAAAACTTAGTTATAATGATTCAAACATGGAAGACGAAATGTTTACTGTAGTTGATCATGGAGGAAAAATAAAAGAAATTTGTATACAGAGTTCGATTTATGGAACACTAGTTGCGAATGTGAATATTAATTCTCGAGTAAAGGTTATAGAATTCATGAAGATTTTGCAAGAAAACAAATGTAATAGTTTAGAAAGTGTAGCAGATCAAGCCATTTTTCAAACAATTGAAGCTAGCAACTATGATGTTTTAGATACAATTGAACAGGTATTATCACATAAAGGATATAGAACATAATGAGAAAGGGAGACCTTTCTTTTTTTATAAAATCAGATTATGATATTTGTATTTTGATTTTATGATTTAAGATTCGATGAGAAATTATAAAGGATAATAATTAATACTCTTCTTTACTGATATAAAAATTAGTAAAGAGGAGTTTTTAGGAGTATACTTAAAAAGAAAAAATTTCTAGTTTGTAGAACTTATGGAATGATGGTAAAATAATATTTAGAAAATAAGGAGAGTAGGAATGGCATTTAAACAAATTACTAAAGAAATTTTGAAGAGTTTATCAGTGAATAAAGTAGATATTAAATCTACAAGAGCGTTAGCTAATTTAAAGAGCATAAATCCACTCGGTATATTTTATAAAAAGAAAAGTTATACAATTCAACATGATTCTTATGACATTCCTGTCCGTATTTATTATCCATCCCATAAAAAAACAAGCAATAAAAAAGTATTACTTTTTTTTCATGGAGGCGGATGGTCTACAGATAGTGTTGACAGTTATGAAAGAGTTTGTGCAAAACTTGCTAAGGCTAGCAATCATTTAGTGATTGCAGTAGATTATCGATTAGCGCCTGAATATAAATTTCCTATTGGCTTAGAGGATTGTTATGCTGCGACAAAGGAAGTTTTTCGTAAATTTTCAAGGGATGATATTACTTTAATTGGGGATAGCGCTGGTGGGAATTTGGTTGCAGCTTTATCTTTATTAGCTAATATGCGTAAGGAGTTTAAACCAAAGAGACAAATTTTGATTTATCCAGCATTAGGAAGTGATTATTCCGATACATCTCCATTTCCATCTGTACAAGAAAATGGAGACGACTACATTTTAACAAAAGGAAAATTAAACGATTATATTTCATTATATGCCTCTAAAGATGAAGACAAAGTAAATCCTTTATTTGCACCAATATATGCAAAAAATCTATCGAATCAACCAGATACTTTACTTATTACAGCAGAATATGATCCTTTACGAGATGAAGGAGAAATGTACGCAAAAAGATTGAAAAATGCAAATAATTATGTAGAAGTGCATCGTATAGCAAATGCTGTACATGGATACTTTGGATTGGGTATTAAAGGAGTTCTTGTAAAAGAGACATTTCGGTTGATTATTCATTTTTTAAATACAAGAGAGAATGCATAGGAGGATTACAAATGCAGGAGCATAGAGCATATTGGAGAAAACTAGATCATGTAGCTAAGATGTATTCTGCTACAAGTAACGATAAAATAACAAGAGTATTTCGTTTTTATTGTGTTTTAAAAGAAGATATTCAACCAATAATATTACAAGAAGCACTAAATAAAACGATAGAAACATATCCTATCTTTCTATCGGTCATGCGAAAAGGCCTATTTTGGCATTATTTAGAAAAGAGTAGTTTACGCCCTGTTGTCAAAGAAGAAAGTAAAGAAGTATGTAGTACTCTATATGTTCATGATCAAAAAAGTTTGTTATTTGAAGTTACTTATTATCATAATCGTATCAATTTTGAAGTATTTCATGCATTGACAGATGGTACAGGGGCAACTGCATTTTTAAAAGAAATTATAAAAAATTATTTATATCTTAGTCATTTGGGTGAGTTAGAAGAAATTCACTTTTTGGGTGAACATATCACTATTCAAGATCAAGAAAGTGATGGTTTTTCTAAGTATTATAGAAAAGAAAAAGTGAATAAGACAAAAAAAATAAAAGCATATCAAATCATAAAACCACAAAAACAAAGGGGTTCATTGCAAGTCAATGAAAGTAGCGTTTATGTCAAAGATATTCAAAAGAAAGCTAAGAAAAAGAAAGTATCATTAAGTATATATATAACGTCAATTTTATTAATGGCTATATCGCGTGAAATGAATGTTGAACAAGAAAAAAGACCAGTTGTTTTACATGTCCCTGTAAATTTAAGGAAATTTTTTCCAACAGAATCCATGTTAAATTTCTTTGTATGCATGAATCCAAAATATACATTTTGTGAAAATACAACACTCGATGATGTTATTCAACAAGTACAGCAATATTATCAAAAAGAATTAACAAAAGAACGCATTATCGAAAATATGAATCGTTTTATTACATTAGAAAAACACCCATTGTTGCGTATTGTACCTTTAGAAGTTAAAAATTTGAGTATTAAAGCTGGAACAATTTATGCCGAAAAAGATGCTACGGCAGTTTATTCAAATATGGGAATTATTGATATGCCTGATTCGTATGCTAAATATATTGAACGATTTGGTGTATTCACAAATACTCCAAAATTAGAATTATGTATGTGTTCATTTCAAGGGCAAATTACGTTTTCTTTTACATCCACATTCGATACAAGAAATATACAAAGAAACTTTTATCAAATATTAAAAGAAGAAGGAGTACCTGTAACATTAATTAAACCCGATTATCCAGATTTGAAAAAACAATCTGAAAATGAAAAAAAATGGTATCGTATATATACTTTCATATGTTTGTCAATTGCTGTTATATGTTTTGGCATTGAAGGAATGATGAATCTTAGAACACATTGGGCATTTTATGTAGTGGGGGCAATTTCGAGTGTATGGCTATGTAGTTATGTAGGGTATAAAAAAAGACGGAATTTATTAAAAAATGCGATGTGGCAATTAATTTTACTTTCTTTTGGAAGTTTTATATGGGATTTGTGTATAGGATATTATCGATGGTCTATAAACTTTGTTATTCCAGTACTATGCATGATTAATCTATTATTTATGATTGTTGTTGCGAAAGCTAGAAAGGATGCGCCAAGCGAGTATATGGTATATTTAGTTATGGGGTGTTTATATGGAAGTATCGTGCCAATCATACTTATAATCACAAAGATGGTGAAATTCAAATTATTAAATGCAATTAGTATGATTTTTAGTATAATTTTTTTATTAGGGCTAATTGTATTTAAAGGAAAAGAATTTAAAGAAGAAATGATTAAGAAATTACATGTATGATTATATATATAA
>JAHHST010000057.1 GCA_020025055.1 Longicatena sp. | reverse complement strand
AGGTATTTTTAACCTAAAATCATCTTTTTTTTAGTTCTTTTTAATAAAAAAAACAATAATTTAAGTAAAAAAATAGAAAAATTAAGTAAAATATGTTGATTTTTTACTTAATGAATATATAATGAATGTATAGATAGTGAAAAAATGGACAAGTAGGAGGCAAGTATGAATTATCCAAATATAATTAATATTCAAAAATATTCTGTTCATGATGGTGATGGAATTCGTACAACAATCTTTTTTAAAGGTTGCCATTTGAATTGTTGGTGGTGTCACAATCCTGAAAGCCAAAAATATTTTCCTGAGTTTATGTTTGATCAAGAAAAATGTACTGGTTGTGGATATTGTGTAAAAGCATGTAGTCATGATGCGATTCATATAAGTGAAGAAGGAAAAGCAATCACGGATTCTAATAATTGCGTATTGTGTGGAGATTGCTTTGATTATTGTTTACAAAATGCAAGAGAAAAAGTTGGGCGTACCTATGAAATTGAAGAACTTGTAAAAATTTGTGAAAAAGATCAAATGTTTTATGAGGAATCAGGGGGTGGAGTAACTTTATCGGGTGGTGAGGTTATGAGCCAAGATATCGATTATTTAGAGGAATTGTGTAAGCGATTGCATAATAAAGGTTTCAATATTGCAATTGATACTTGCGGATATGCGCCACAAGAAAATTATGAGCGTATATTACCTTATGTAAATACATTCTTATATGATATTAAAACGTTAGACGATGAAGTTCATCAAAAATATATGGGAAAATCAAATGCAAAGATTTTAAGTAATCTAGAGTTGATCGCAAAAAAGGGGGCGGATATTAATATTCGTATTCCTGTGGTTGAACCAGTAAATAGCGATGAGCAAACGATGCTAAATATTATTGATTATTTAAAAGAACATATTGGTATCGTACGTGTAAATTTACTTCCATATCATAGTACTGGTAGTAGTAAATATGATAAATTAGGTCGTCCATATTTGGCGAAAGATTTAAAAGTGCCAAGCAACGAGCATATGGAAATGTTGAAAAAATTGTTCCAAGATCATGGATTTAAACAAGTAAAAATAGGAGGATAATGAAATGGAACTTAGAGGAATGAACGAGCGTATTAAAAAATTACGCCAACAAAGTGAAAGTACAGAACCACGTATTTTTATGGAACGTGCAATGTTAATGACAGATGCATATAAAAAATATGAAGGTGAAGTATCTATTCCAGAATTACGTGCATTGTCAATGAAAGAAATTTTCTCACGTAAAACAATTACAATTGAAGATGGTGAATTAATTGTAGGTGATAAAGGTGCAGGACCTCAATCAACTCCAACATTCCCTGAATTATGCTGTCATACATTAGAAGATATGCATATTATGAATGATCGTGATTTAATTAGTTTCAAAGTTAGTGAACAAGATTTAAAACAACAAGAAGAAACAATTATTCCATTCTGGGAAAAACGTTCTATTCGTCATAAAATTATTAATTCAATGACACAAGAATGGCGTGATTGTTATGAAGCAGGAATCTTTACTGAATTTATGGAACAGCGCGGACCAGGGCATACAGTTGGTTCTGAAAAAATTTATGCAAAAGGTTTCTTAGACTATCAAGCTGATATTGAAAATGCTTTAGCAAATATCGATTATTTAAATGATCCAGAAGCAATTGAAAAACGTGATGAATTAAATGGTATGCACATTATGTGTGATGCAATTATGATTTTAGGAAAACGTTATGCAGAATTAGCTCGTAGCATGGCTGAAACAGAAAGTGATGAAACGCGTAAAGCTGAATTATTACAAATTGCTGCAAACTGTGATGTAGTTCCAGCTCATAAACCAGAAACTTATTGGCAAGCATTACAAATGTATTGGTTTGTACATTTAGGTGTTACAACGGAGTTAAATCCATGGGATGCATATTCTCCAGGTCGTTTGGATCAACACTTGATTCCATTCTATCGTAATGATTGTAAAGCAGGAATTTTAGATGAAACAAAAGCAAAAGAATTATTAGAATGTTTATGGGTGAAATTCAATAATCAACCAGCACCTCCAAAAGTAGGTATTACATTAAAAGAATCTAGTACATATACAGACTTTGCAAACATTAATACTGGTGGTATTACACCAGACGGAGAAGATGGAGTCAATGAAGTATCTTATTTAATCTTAGATACAATGGATGAAATGAAGTTATTACAACCATCAAGTAACGTACAAATTTCAAGAAAAACGCCAATGAAGTTCTTAAAACGTGCTTGTGAAATTTCACGTAAAGGTTGGGGACAACCAGCATTCTATAATACAGAAGCAATTATTCAAGAATTATTAAATGCAGGTAAAACAATCGAAGATGCACGTCGTGGTGGAACTAGTGGATGTGTAGAAACTGGTGCATTTGGACGTGAAGCTTATATCTTACAAGGATATTTCAACTTACCAAAAATTTTAGAAATTACATTGCATGATGGTTTTGATCCAGTTGCTAATAAACAATTAGGTTTACATACAGGAAATGCAACAGATTATAAATCTTATGAAGAATTATTTGAAGCATATAAAAAACAAATTGCTTACTTTGCAGATATTAAAGTAAAAGGAAGCAATATGATTACACGAATTTATGCAAAATATATGCCAGCTCCATTCTTATCAATTATTACTGATGATTGTATTAGTTCTGGTAAAGATTATAACGCTGGTGGTGCACGTTATAATACAAACTATTTACAAGGGGTAGGTATTGGTACTATTACAGATTCATTAGCAGCAATTAAATATAATGTATTTGATGAAAAACGTTTCACAATGGAAGAATTAATGAGAGCTATGGGTGCAAACTTTGAAGGAGAAGAAAATGCATTAATTTATAACTTGGTATCTCGAAAAACTCCAAAATATGGAAATGATGATGATTATGCTGATGATATTATGAAGAGTGTATTCCATTATTATCAAAAAACAATTACAGGACGTCCAAATATGCGAAATGGACAATGGCGTATTAATATGCTTCCAACAACATGTCACGTATATTTTGGAGAAGTTATGTTGGCAAGTCCTAATGGACGTAAAGCACATAAACCTGTTTCTGAAGGCATTTCTCCAGAAAAATCAGCGGATGTAAATGGACCAACAGCAGTTATTCGCTCATGTAGTAAAATGGATCATTTATCAACAGGTGGTACATTATTAAATCAAAAATTTACTCCAGCTGTAGTTGCAGGAGAAGATGGATTAACACATATGGCCAACTTAGTTCGTTCTTATTTCAATATGGATGGACACCATATTCAATTTAATGTTATTGACCGTCAAACATTAATCAATGCTCAAAATCATCCAGAAGATTACCGTGATTTAATTGTACGTGTTGCTGGATATTCTGATCATTTCCGTAATTTAAGTAAAGAATTACAAGATGAAATTATTAATCGTACAGAACAAAGTTTTGAATAGTGAGGAGAAAGATTATGAATCGTAAAATAGGATTTATTGGTAGTGGAAATATGGGTGGTGCTATGATTGGTGGTATCATTCGTGCAGGATTAGTAGAAAAAGAAAATATCTATGTATCAGATATTAGTGAAAAAAGTTTAGAAATTGTGAAAGAAAATTATGGTGTAAATACAACAACGGATAATACAGTGGTTGCATCTACTTGTGATGTAATTGTGTTAAGTGTAAAACCACAATTTTATCCAGTTGTTATTAGTGGAATTAAAGATGTAGTAAAAGATGATGCTATTATCGTAGTGATTGCAGCTGGTCAATCAAGTGCAGCAGTTAAAGAATTATTTGGAAAAGATTTAAAAATTGCTAAAGTAATGCCAAATACACCTGCTTTAGTCGGGGAAGGAATGGCAGCTATTGCTCCAAGTAAAAATATGAGTAAAGAAGAAATTGATGATGTAGTTGCAATGTTTAACAGCTTTGGAAAAAGTGAAATTGTTGCAGAGCATTTAATGGATGCAGTTACTGCAGTTAGCGGTTCAAGTCCAGCATATGTATATATGTTTATTGAAGCTATGGCTGATGCAGCTGTATTAGAAGGTATGCCAAGACCTCAAGCATATAAATTTGCGGCTCAAGCAGTATTAGGATCTGCACAAATGGTGTTACAAACAGGAAAACATCCAGGGGAATTAAAAGATATGGTATGTTCTCCAGCTGGAACAACCATTGCAGCAGTAGCAAAATTAGAAGAAACAGGATTTAGAAGTAGTGTAATGCAAGCAATGAAAGCATGTGCAGATAAATCACGCGAAATGTCAAAATAGTAGAAAGGGCACAAAACGAGAGATAGTATGAATATTACAACAATTATTATAGTTTTATTACTTATTATGCTAGTTGGATATATAGCATATTTTGGATATGATATTTATAAACATAGAAATGAACTTGAAAGTGATGTATCATGGTGGAAAACAGGGCTTATTGGTGGATTTGTAAACTTTTTTGATCCATTAGGAATTGGTGCATTTGCTCCGCAAACAGCATTATTAAAATTCACAAAACAGACAAGGGATCAATTGATTCCTGGAACAATGAATGTTGCGAATACAATTCCAGTATTATTACAAGCATTGATTTTTACAACAATTATTAAAGTAGAACCTTTAACATTAGTTGTTATGTTAGCAGCTGCAATGATTGGTGCTGTCTTAGGTGCTGGTATTGTTGCTAAATTACCTGAAAATAAAATTCGTTTAGTTATGGGGGTTGCACTTGCAACAACAGCAATTATTATGTTAGCTGGATTATTAAATTTAATGCCAGTTGGAGGAGATGCCATTGGCTTAAGTGCTGGAAAATTAGTAATTGCTGGTATTATTAACTTTGTTTTAGGTGCTTTAATGACTGCAGGTGTTGGATTATATAATCCATGTATGGTAGTTGTAAGTTTATTAGGAATGTCTGTAAATGTTGCATTCCCAATTATGATGGGATCATGTGCGTTCTTAATGCCACCTGCATCTGTTAAATTTATTAAAGAAGGTGCATATAACCGTAAATCAGCATTATCTATGTGTATTTTTGGAAGTATTGGTACTTTAATTGCTTCGTTAGTAATTAAATCATTACCAATCACGGTATTAAAATGGATTGTTGTAGCGGTAACTATTTATACTTCTACAGTAATGTTAAAAGCAGCTCACGCAAATAAAAAAGCATAAGATAATTAAGTTAGAGTTGTAATCGTTGAATAATTTTAAGTTGTTCAACTGTTACAGCTCTTTTTTCATAGATAAACAAAAAAAGGATAAATTAACCTCAAGATAATTTTAAGATTAATTTAATCCTAGATTTATTTTATGCTAAAAATATAGAAATAAGAATAGGTACGAAAAAGGAACAAATGATTCCGTTTAAAACAGATAATACAACCACTTCTTCACTTGTATATTTTAAGATCATAGGAAGTGTTGTATCTTCGCTAGTTGCACCAGCAGAAGCAATACATGTATAACTATTCAGTTTGATTGCTAAAAAAGGAATTAGTATGAAAGTAAAAATTTCTCTCATAAGATTACTCATAAAGGCAATACTTCCTAAATCAGCGTTCACCAAATTACTAATTGTAGCTCCTGCTAAACTATACCATCCCATACCACTTGCAATAGCTGTTCCATAGCGTGTTGGTAATTGTAATAATACTGAACAAATATAACCTCCTAAGATTGATCCAATCACAATTCCTAAAGGAATGATAAAGATACGAAAATGAAATTCACGTATTTTGGTCATAATTCCATGTTGCATTCCAACACTAATTCCAACAGAAAACATTAATAGATAAAGAATATAATCGGTGTTTTGACTAATCCATGAAATGATTGTGTGATCAAGGTTTAGTAATCCACAAGCAAGCCCTAAAAATAAGGAAAGAAGTGTAAGTATAACAATCATTTTTCCAACTCCTTTTTTTTATTTGATTTATTATTTAGTAAATATCGCTGTGTTAACATATAAACGAAAATGATAGATAAGATGGTTGGTATGGCAAAAAATAGAAAACTATATAGTCCAAGAGAGGATAGTTCTTGAAGGAAATTTTCTTTTTTTCCTAGCATGACACCCATCGCAAAAATTAGTAAAAATGTACAAGTTAAAGATATGTATTCATTGCCTTTTTTCATTCGGTCAGTAAATAAAAAACGTCCTACAATAATTCCTATACACATAATGATAATAGTATCCATATGCACTCCACCTTCTTCTTTGTACGGTATACCGCATCATTTTATCAAAATGTAGAAAAAAAGTCATTATTTTAATATAAAATATATATTTCTTTTTTACATTTTTTTATTATAATTAAATGAAAGAGTGGTGATTTATTTGAATCTTTCTAATTTTTTAATTCGTAAAGAAAGACTTCATAAAAACTGGAGTCAGGAAGGATTATGTAAAGGTATTTGTACAGTATCTTATTTATCGAAAATTGAACAAGGAAAAGTAACTCCTTCATCAGAAATTATTATCTTATTATTTCAAAAACTAGGAATTCAATGGAATGAAAAAAAGGATAAACAAGATCAAAATTTTATAGAATTACTATATGAATTCATTTTTTCATATCATAAAGATGAGGCAATTCATGAATTACAAAAGAACGATTGGAAATCTTTTGAATATAGTAACTGGGGAATTGATTATTTGTTAATTGAAGCATTATTACAGTCCGGTAAACCACTATATGAAGCATTAGAAGCTTGTATGGATAAAAGACAACTAGCGATTCAAAGATATTTACAAAAACGGTATGAAGAGGCGATTGCATTATATCCAAATGTATTTTTTATTTATCGATATGGGGTAGCAGAATCGAAAAAAGGACATATATTTAATGCAATTGAACAATTAAAAGAAGCATATCAATTAGCTTCAAATAAAGGGTTTGTTTATATTATGTTTTATGCTCAAATATATATTGGAAATTGTTATTGTAATATTCAAAACTATGATTATATGATGCATCATTATATGATTGCGAAAATGATTGGTAAAGATTTAAAAAATGTAGATTGTGATTTAGAAGCAATTGAGTATAATATTGCGTCTACACAAGTAGAAATGAAAAAATATGAAGATGCAATTGTATATTTTCAAAATCATCATCTTAACAGTGTATTGCATTATCATAAGTTAGCAATATGTTATGAAGCATTAGGATATAAAAAAGAAGCATTAGAAACATTAGAAAATATGAAAAATGACACGAATATACCAAATGAAGAATTAGCCTTAAAGATGTGTAAGTTGATTGAATTTCGTTTGAAAAACAAAGATTATTTAGATAGGAAAGAATATTATCATAAATTAATAGAATGTTTTCAACAGTGTTATGAACATTTACCGATTGGTTTTTGTTTATTTCATTTACCTTGGTTATTGGAATGGTATGAGTATCATAGACAATATAAAATTGCATATGATCTTTTAAACTATTTTCCTAATTATCGAAAAAAATAGCAAGTGAGTGTGAAAAATTTAATAAAATTGTCCCAAATATCATAACTACTCGTGAAGAAAATATGATGATATAATTTTTTACGAGGTGATGTTATGAATAAAACATTATGGACAAAAAATTATACAAGGCTAATTGTAGCAACCATTTTTGGTTGTATTGGAGGTATTGCAAGTAATTTTGCTTTATCATTCTTAGTGTTTGATGAGACAAAAAGTACACTTGCATCTGCAATTATTTTAGCAATTCAATTTATACCAGGTTTCATTGTTCCATTAATATTAGCTCCATGTATGGATCGGTTTTCTCGAAAAATATTTTTAGTAGGTGGAGATGTTATCAACGGAATTCTATATTTAGTGGCAGGAATTTATTTGATGAATTATCCTTTTCATTATGTAGGGTATTTGTTTTTCTCGTTATTTTTAGCAATGATCAATAGTGCTGATATGCTTGCGTATAATAGTATTTATCCTAATGTAATTCCAAAAGGAATGGAAGAAAAAGGATATAGTATATCAGCTTTATTATATCCGGTTTTACAAGTGATTATGATGCCGATTGCTGCTCTTCTTATGGAATGGGTAGGAATTTCTTGGATTTTATTAATGCAAGGTGTTTTTTCAATTGTTGCGGCTATAATAGAGTGTAAAGTAGAAGTGAATCAAAAGTTAAAAAAGGATAATCAAAAATTTAATATTTCTTTATGGTGGCAAGATATCAAAGAAGTAGTAGATTATTTAAAAAAGGAAAAAGGACTTAAAAGAATGTTTTCTTATATGGCGATGACGAATGGTATAAATACAGGGTATTCGCCAGTATTGGTATCATTTTTTAGAATGACATCAGGATTTACTAGTGCTATGTATGCTTTATTTTCGGCTGCCGAGTTTATTGGAAGAAGCATCGGTGGTGTTTTACACTATCATGTGAAAATAGAAAAAAAGAAACAATTTTACTTTGTATATGGAATCAACCAAATTTATCAAATTATGGATATGTGCTTGTTATGGATTCCATATCCATGGATGTTGATTAATAGAGGAGTGTGTGGATTTTTAGGAATTAATAGTGCAACAACAAGACAAAGTGCTATTCAACAATATATTCCAGATCATATACGAGCAAGATTGAATGCATATCTTGATATTTCTATCTTATTTATGAGTTCTATTTTTACTATTCTTATTGGATTTATGGGAGAATATTTGGAAGCTAGAGTAACAATTACATTATGCGCAATCTTTATGTTTATCTTTTATGTTCGAACGATATGGATGAAACGAAGTGAAATAAAGAAGGTATACGAAAACGCTGGAGTAGAATAAAAAAAGGAATGATTCACAATGTTATGAAGTTCATGACATTGGAATTATTCCTTTTTACTTATCGTCTTCATCTAATTTTTGTATCAATTTATTATATTTTTTTATTTGGAATTCTCCTAATAAAATATTCAATGGAAATGCAATACAAAAACTAATGCCGATTGTGAATAGTAAAGTGAGAAATAAGAGATTGTTTAAGGCAAGTGTGTTGATATGGAGTAGTAAGATATCTAGGATTGAAAAATATAAGGAAAACTCAAAAGAGCGTTGAAAATAATGCTTGATACGCACTTTTACATCTGTTCTACTAGAACTAGTAGGAAGGTAATTTCCTTTTGTATCTTGCGGATGAGGAATATCATTATACAAATAAGGGGCAAAATATAAAATAAGGAATGCAATGAGTACAATATAAAATTCATAAGGAACTGTGTTGTATTTATACATTTTATAGTAGCCCATAAAACCTATGCAGATTAGTAAGAATATTCCAAGAATACGAAAAGTTTTCAATTGTATTTGTTGTTGTCTTTCATCTAGTTTAGAATTCATTTTCATCTTCATCAACCTCCCAAAATAAATCATTTAATGTTTTGTTTGTGGCTTTACAGATAGCGATACAAAGCTTTAACGTAGGATTATAGCTACCATTTTCAATGGCACTAATGGTTTGTCTTGTAACTCCTATCTGATCAGCTAAATCTGCCTGTGAAAGATCACATTCGATTCTGGCAATTTTTAGTTTTTTATTTTTCATACAGACCTCTTTTCTATAAGTATATTATCATATATATTACTATAT
>JAHHST010000056.1 GCA_020025055.1 Longicatena sp. | reverse complement strand
AGTATGATAAAATTGATAAGAGTTAGAATATAAAAAAGGAGATAATAATTATGAAATTAATTGTAGGATTAGGGAATCCTGGTAAAGAATATGAGAATACAAGACATAATTCTGGATTTTGTGTAATGGATGCAATTGCAGAGGATTTACATGAATCAATTACAACAAAAAAATTCAAAGCATTGACTTGTGTAACACGTATAAATGGGGAACAAGTTCTTTTAATGAAACCTCAAACATATATGAATAATTCTGGAGAAGCTGTAATTGAAGCAGTTAAGTTTTATCATATCGAAGCAAAAGACATTTTAGTAATTTATGATGATTTAGATTTACCAGTAGGAAAAATTCGATTACGTGAAAAAGGTAGTGCTGGTGGACAAAATGGTATGAAAAGTATTATCAATCATCTACATACACAAGAATTTAATCGAATACGTGTAGGAATTGGGAAAGATGCTCGTGTACCTGTGGTCGATTGGGTTTTAGGAAAAGTAAGAAAAGAAGATCAAGAAGAATATCGAAAAGCTATAGAAGAAGCAAGAGATGCAGCAATGTATAGTATGAATCATTCTTTTATAGATACGATGAGTAAATTTAATAGAAAATAAGGTGATAAAATGAAGATTATTCTTCAAGAATTAAGAAACAATGAAGTTGTACAATCTTTTTTAGATGGAAAAAATCAACTTGGAAATCTTTCTCTAAGTGAAGAAGCTTTAATAATTGCGTGTGCTTTTCAACAAAAGCCACAAAATATGTTCATCATTAAAAATAATGCATATTCAGCACAGAAATTATATGAGCGATTAAAAAGCTTATTAAATGACGATGTGCTGCTTTTCACTATGGAAGAATCGTTACGTATTGAATCTATTGCATCCTCTCCGGAAAATAAAGCATCACAAATGGAATTAATGGCTAAATTAGTAAATAATAAAAAGCCATGCATTTGCATTATGAATGCAGCTGCATCGATTCGTTTCCAACCATCTCCTGTTGTATTTAAAAAACATTTCATAAATATTAAATTAGATGATGAAGTGAATTATGATGATTTAAAAAATATTTTATATAACTCTGGATATACACATGTAAATCGTGTAGATCAACCACTTTGTTACGCAACTCGTGGAGGAATTATTGATGTTTATTCAATGAATTATGAATATCCTATTCGTATTGAATTTTTTGATAATATTATTGATAGTATCCGTTTTTTTGATATATCTACTCAAAGAACAATTAAAGTTATTGATGAAATAAGCATCATCCCCGCAAGTAGTTTATTATTTACAGATGAGGAAATTGCACAAATTACAGAAAAATCATTAAAAACATTAGAAGAACAAAAGAAACAATTATCAGATAGTGTTCAAGTTATTCTAGAAAATCGTATTCAGGAAGATCTTGATTGTTTAGCAAATCATAATTTAGAAAACTATTTATATAGATACTATACATTTTTAGATGAACACTATACGATTTGCGATTATTTAAAAGATGCACTTATTGTTGTATCGAGTAAGGAAGAAGTAGAAGAAAGTATTCATCATACAAACGAAGAAAATGTATCCTATATTCAAGAATTATTTCAAGAAGGTAGTGCACTATGTAAATTTTATATGTTTGAAGAATTTCCAAAAGTAATTATGAAACATAAAGTAATCGAATTTGGAATGTTTCAAGATTACAAAAATCCTATTTCTTCACAAATTATGACAATGACATTAGGAGATGTAAATTTAGAAAGAACGATAAAAGAAATTATTGATACATCTCGTAGACATAAAATACTATTATGCTTAGAACATAAAGAAGCTGAACAAGTTAAAAATTTATTGTTGGAAGAAAATATTACAGTAAAAAACGTAAAAGAAGATGATACCTTAAAAGACGGTATCTCTATTCTAGAAAAAAAACTTGTTGAAGGTTTTGTTTTAGTCAAGGAAAGTATTAGTGTATATACGAGTAAAGAATTATTTCATAAAAAACAACAAGCTGTTCGATATTCTAATAAATTCAAAGAAGCAGAAGTACTACATGATTATCAACAATTAAATATTGGAGATTATGTTGTACATAATCAGCATGGGATCGGAAAATATTTAGGTATTGTGAATAAAGAAGTTGATGGAGTGCATAAAGATTTTTTACATATAGCATATAAAGGTGACGATGTATTGTTAGTACCATTAGAACAATTTCAATTGATTCGTAAGTTTGTATCAAAAGAAGGGGCAAGTCCTAAATTAAATAAATTAGGAACAAACGAATGGGAAAAAACGAAGAAAAAAGTAAGTGCAAAAATTGCTGAATTAGCCGATCGATTAATTCATTTATATGCGAATCGTGATGAAAATATCGGTTTTGCTTATTCAAAAGACAATGAAATACAAAAAGAGTTTGAAAACGATTTTGAATATGAATTAACAAAAGATCAAGCCCAAGCAGTAAAAGAAATAAAAAAAGACATGGAAACGCCAAAGCCAATGGATCGATTATTATGTGGGGATGTAGGTTTTGGGAAAACTGAAGTTGCAGCAAGAGCAGCATTTAAAGCTGTTATGGATAATAAACAAGTAGCTTTCCTATGTCCTACAACAATATTGTCATTACAACACTATAAAACCTTTGTAAATCGTTTCCGTAATTTTCCAGTGAATATTGCGGTAATTAATCGATTTATTAAAAAGAGTGATCAAAACAAGATATTAAAAGATTTAGAAGAAGGAAATATTGATATTTTAATAGGAACACATCGCTTATTATCAAAAGATGTAAAATTTAAAGATTTAGGATTTTTAGTTATTGATGAGGAACAACGTTTTGGTGTAGAACATAAAGAAAAAATAAAAGAATTAAAAAACAGTGTAGATGTTTTATCTTTAAGTGCAACCCCTATTCCTCGAACATTACAAATGTCATTAATAGGAATTCGTTCTTTATCACAATTAGATACTCCACCATTAAATCGATTGCCAGTACAAACTTATGTAATTGAAAAGAATTTCTCTATGATTAAAGAAATTATTCAAAGAGAAATTGCTCGTGATGGACAAGTTTTCTATTTATATAATAATGTAAAAGAAATTTATAATGTTGCAAGAAAATTAAGAGAAGCACTTCCAGATGTTGAAATCGGTGTAGCACATGGGCAAATGGATCGAGATGAAATTGAAGATGTTATGCTACAATTTACAGAAAACAAATATCAAGTATTAGTATGTACTACGATTATTGAAACAGGAATCGATATTCCAAATGCAAATACCATTTTAATTGATGAAGCAGATCATTTTGGATTAAGTCAGCTATACCAGATTAAAGGAAGAGTTGGAAGAAGTGATCGTTTAGCGTATGCATATTTAATGTATTCTCCACAAAAACAACTTAGTGAAATTGCAATGAAACGATTAAAATCCATAAAAGAATTCACACAATTAGGAAGTGGATATAAAATTGCCATGAGAGATTTAACAATCCGTGGAGCTGGAGATATGTTAGGTCCACAACAAGCAGGATTTATTGATACTGTAGGTATTGATATGTATATTGAAATGTTAAATAGTGCAATTATGGAAAAGAAGGGCATAAAACCAGAACCAAAAAAAGAAATGAAAAAAGCAAATGTAAAATTAGATGCCTATATTCCTAAACAATTTGCGAATGAAGATTATGAAAAAATAACATTATATCAACGGATTGAGAAGATTCAAACAAAACAAGAATTAAAAGAAATGTTAGAAGAAATTCAAGATAACTATGGAAAACTTCCTAAATCTGTGCAAATGTTATTTGAAAAGAAACGTTTAGATATTTTAATTAATGAACCGTATATAGAAAATTTACAAGAATTACCTAAGAAAATTGTTATGACATTTACAAAAGAATGGTCTAATTGTATTGATGGTGTAGCTTTATTTGAAAGAATGACAACAATATCTAAAGATATACAATTACGATATACAGATCATAAAATCACTTTACAATTTATAAAACGGAAAGATTGGATTATTCGTGTGATTGAAATTTTAGAGTCATGTGAAAAACTTGAAAAAAGGTAGATGAATAGAAAAGCTATTATTTAATTATTAACTGAATATCTTGTTTCGTTTCATAAAATGGGTTACAATAAAGAAGCTTGATAATATATATATAAAAGAAAGGAATTATAAGGAATTATTATGATAAATAAACAATTTTTTACTTCTGAATCAGTAACAGAAGGACATCCTGATAAAATTTGTGATCAAATTAGTGATGCAGTATTAGATGCAATCCTTGAAAAAGATCCAAATGCACGTGTTGCTTGTGAAACATGTTGTACAACAGGGATGATTATGATTATGGGAGAAATTTCTACTAATTGTTATGTTGATATCCCAAGTATTGCACGTAATGTTGTATTAGAAATAGGATATGATCGTGCAAAATATGGTTTTGATGGAAAAACTTGCTCTGTATTAACTTCTATTGATGAACAATCAAGTGATATTGCAATGGGTGTTGATCATTCTTTAGAAACTAAAGAAGGAAAAGATGAAGATAATAATGGTGCAGGGGATCAAGGTATGATGTTTGGTTATGCATGTGATGAAACACCTGAATTAATGCCATTACCAATTTCTTTAGCTCATCGTTTGGCAAAACGTCTAACAGAAGTTCGTAAAAATGGAACATTAGATTATTTACGTCCAGATGGAAAAACGCAAGTTACAGTTGAATATGAAAACGATGTTCCAAAACGCGTAGATACAATTGTTATTTCTACACAACATTCAGATGCAGTGACATTAGAAACAATTCGTGAAGATTTAAAGAAATATGTGATTGATGAAATTGTAGACGCAGATTTAATGGATGCAGAAACTAAAATTTATGTAAATCCAACAGGAAGATTTGTTATTGGTGGACCTCAAGGAGATAGTGGATTAACAGGTAGAAAGATTATTGTTGATACATATGGTGGAGTAGGACGCCATGGAGGAGGAGCTTTCTCAGGAAAAGATCCAACAAAAGTAGACCGTAGTGCTGCTTATGCTGCTCGCCATGTTGCGAAAAATATCGTAGCAGCAGGACTTGCTAAACGTTGTGAAGTTCAATTAGCATACGCAATTGGAGTTGCTCGTCCAGTAAGTATTTTAGTTGATACTTTTGGAACAGGAAAACTTGCAGATGATCAAATTGCTGAAATCGTTCAAAAAGAATTTGATTTACGTCCAACAAGTATTATTAAAGCATTAGATTTACGTAAACCAATTTATCGTCAATTAGCTGCTTATGGACATATGGGTAGAGAAGATTTAGGCGTAAAATGGGAAAGTACAGCAAAAGCTGAAGATTTAAAAAAATATCTATAAAAATTTAAGAGTCATGTAATGAATATTAAATTTTTATTATATGACCTTTTTTATTAAAGAATGATATGATGTACCTATAGAGGGAATAGAACATATAAATGATGAATACTATCGTACATATATAAGGTTGTATTATAAATAAGTATAGGATTATATGAAACGCCCATACTAGATTTTGTAAGGAGTGTTCATATGAAAGGTACAGGGATTGTCAGAAGACTAGATGATTTAGGTCGCTTAGTAATACCAAAAGAAATTAGAAAACAATATCGATTAAAAGAAGGAGATTCCATTGAATTCTTTATTGAAAATGATCGAATCATTCTTCAAAAGCATGATTATATGTCTCAATATGTAGAAGAAATTAATATTATGTGTGATACATTACATGCATTATATCAAAATACAGTATTTTTTATTCAAGACGAGGTATTAAATAAAAATAATATTAAATTATTAGAAAGTTTTTTAGAAGAATGTCATACTCATCGTATGCGTGTTTTTGAAAATAAAATAATTATGAAAAATGATGAAACGCTATATAATGGAATTATTTATCCTATTACTTCTTTTGGAGACTGGTATGGTGCTTTTGTAATGTTATATGATAAGAAGATTTTACAAAAGGAAGAATTATATGCATTAGAAGCATTTACACAACTATTGTCGAGACAACAGTTATATTAAATATAGTTTTATAATAAGTTTATATCCAATTGACTATAACATCGATCTATCAATATAGATTTATATTTGATAGATTGATGTTTTTTGTGTTTATAAAGGAATCATTATGTATGAAAAAATAAATATGAGTATTTCTGATGAAAAAAAGTTATTGGTAACATAAAACACTGTGATTACTTTTATAAATAATCGAGTTATTATATTTTTGATTTTATTTACTAGTCAGAACATGA
Organism: Longicatena sp.; assembly: GCA_020025055.1. GTDB lineage: Bacteria > Bacillota_I > Bacilli_A > Erysipelotrichales > Erysipelotrichaceae > Longicatena_A. The sequence goes on along the minus strand of JAHHST010000056.1, from coordinate 3,392 downwards.
TGTAATAGTTTTATAATATTTAATAATAAAATGGTGAATGTATAAATTGTTATATTATCCAAAAAAAGTAACCGCATTCATAAAACGTATGATATAATGATTTTAACTTAATGAGAAGGGAGATTGTTATGATAAAAAAACTTTTTAAAATGCTTATTGCAACATCATTAGTAGCTACATCTTTCATGATTAATATAAAAGCGACTAATGAAGCTAGTAAAGAAGCAGAAATTATTGATGATTATGATGCAAAATTTCAATATTCATCAGGAAATGCAAATCACGGAGGATGGGATGGATATAAACCAAGTGGTTCTAATAATCCAACTCAATCTGAACATTGGAGTAATACTCCAGGTGCTAATGTGACAATTACATTTACAGGAAATAAAATTGAGTTATATGGTAAAAAAGCACCAAATCATCGTAAGTTTAGCGTAAAAATAGATAATGAAGAAGTAAAAGAATTTGATGCATATGCAGCAAGTACTACAGATAATAATTCTTTGTTATATTCAAGTCAAGATGCAGGGTTAAAGTTACAAGAAGGTAAACATAAAGCTATTGTAACAGTATTAGATAAAGCAAATCCTTCTGCTACAAATGTATTAGGTATGAACATTGCATATGCAAAGATTTATCATGGAGAACAATTAGAAAATTTTTCGATTATCGAAGATTCAAATGAAACAACAAACCATGAACTTTTCAAAATACAATATACAGGAACATGGGGAGGAGCAGGTTCAACATATCCTGATTTTCATGGTGGAACAGAACGATGGTCAAATACTAATGGATCTTATGAATTAAAATTTATTGGTACAAAAGTAGAAATTTATGGAACAAAAGACCCATCACATGGTGAATATTTAGTAAAAATCGATGGACAAGACGCAGGAAAAGCCTTAGGAAAAGGAAATTCTCGTATACATCAACAATTGTTGTATAGTTCAGAAAATTTAAAAGATAAAGAGCATACATTGAAAGTAGAAGCAGAAAATGGAAAACCAATTCAAGTTGATTATATTAAAGTATATCATGGTGAAATTGCTCCTCAAAAAATTACTTTTAATAAAACTAATTTAACAATGGGAACAAATGATGTTACAGATTTAATGGTAAATGTTGAGCCATGGGTTGCTTCAACAAAAAATATAAAATGGTCTAGCAGTGATGAAAATATTGCAACCGTTGTTGATGGAAAAATCACATCTAAAAATTTAGATAAAAAAGCTAGTACAACGATTAAAGCTTATGATAAAAATAATGAAAATGTATTTGCTGAAGCAATCGTTACTGTTGATCCAAAACAATCTTATATGAACGTTTATGTTGGAGACGAAAAACGTTTAGACTTATCAGAACAATATGATATATTAAAAGATGGAGCAGGAAGTAAATATAATAGAACAGCATGGATCAATGATCAGTTAAATTCTAAAATCGTTGTAACAACAAGAACAAAAGATGCTAAAAATTTACAATTCAGCGTCTCTGATTTCGTTAACGAAAATAAACAAATATTAAGTAAAAATAATATTCAAATAAAATGGTTAAAAGAAGTGAAAGCAAAAGTTGGAAGAAATTCACAAGGACCAACTAAGGATTTTCCTGCAATAATTCATAAAGGCGGAGCTAAAAATTTAGAAGCAAGTAAAACTGCATTTGCATGGGTGAGTATCAATGTGCCTAAAGGAACATTACCAGGTACATATCATGGAACGATTACAGCAACAGCGAATGGACAAGAACCTGTTGAATTAAATTACACAATTGAAGTATTAGATTTAGAACAACCATTACCAAATAATACTGATATTCAAATATGGCAACATCCTTTTGCAGTTGCAAATTATTATTTAGGACTTGGAAAAACTCCTCAAAATGGAGTATCATGGGAAACGAAAAATGATTTTTATTTTACACCAGAACATTTTAATTTAATGCGTAAATCAATGAAAGAATATGCATCTATTGGAGGGCATGATGTTGTTGCTAATATTGTAGAAGAAGCATGGAATCATCAATCTTACTATAATGATTTATCAATGGTTAAATGGACAAAGCAAACTGATGGTACATGGAAATTTGATTATACATGGTATGATCAATGGATTAATTTTATGATTGAATGCGGAGTTATTGATCCAGCCAATAATATTGGACAAATCAAATGCTATAGTATAGTTCCATGGGATAATCAAATTGCATATTATGATGAGGCTAGTAAAAAAGTTGTGAAAAAATCATATACACCAGGAAGCGATGAATTTAATCAAATATGGACTGCGTTCTTATCTGATTTTATGAAACATTCGAAACAAAATGGATGGTTTGATATTACTTATATATCTATGGATGAAAGAGATTTAGAAACAGCTTTAAAACCAGCTGTAAAAACAATTGAATCAGTGAAAGATGAAAAAGGAAAACATTTTAAAATTTCTTCATGTTTGAATTATTCAGCACCTCAGTATTATGAATTTACTGATCGAATTGATGATATCTCAATTAATTTAGATAATTGTAGTTTACAGCAAACAAATGAATTAAGTGATCATAGAAGACAATTAGGATTAACAACTACATATTATTCATGTACAGGAAACTACCCAAGTAACTTTATTATTAGTGATCCAGGAGATAATTATTGGACGATGTGGTATACAATGGCATTAGGAACGGATGGATATTTACGTTGGGCATGGGATAATTACGTGTACAACATGCATGAGAATGTGACATATCGATATTGGGAACCAGGAGATGGATGGTTTATTTATCCTGTAGAACGAGAAAATTTAGATATGTCAAAAGATGTTCCATTCTACAGTACGCCAAAATATGAATTATTTAAACAAGGAATCCGCGATGTGGAAAAAGCTAAATATTTAATGCAACAAAGTGATACATTAAATAAAGAAGTTAGTGATTTAGTGAAATCTATGAAAAAACCAGGAAAAGGAAATTATCATGGTAGTGCTGTAGCAGCCAATAATGAACAACGAAATTTAGTTCACTCAGAAACAAAACGTATGTTAGATGGTATAAATGCATTGGCAAAAGAATATACTAAAACAAATGTTGTTGATAAGACAGAATTAAATAAAAAAATAGATGAAGCAAGTAAATTAAATAAAGATTTGTATACAAAAGAATCATGGGATCAATTACAAAATAGTATTAATTCTGGAAAAGTAATTCAAGAAAATAAAAAAGCAACAAAAGAAGAAGTACAAAACGCGGTTTCATCAATTACTGATGCTATTAATGAATTAGTTTATAAAACTGCAGATTATAGTAAAGTAGATGCTGCAATTGAAAAAGCAAAAGCATTGAACAAAGCAGACTATAAAGATTTCTCAAAAGTAGAAGAAGCTATAAATGCA
>JAHHST010000055.1 GCA_020025055.1 Longicatena sp. | reverse complement strand
GTATTAATCTACATACAAATACCTATGAACTATTTATCCCAGAAGAAACGAAAAGATGATGAAAATCAATTTCATCATCTTTTTTACATAAACTTTTCAACAATTCCCATAACGAATATAAAAATAACAATGACTGGAAGAATATAACTTACATAGAAGCGTACTTTTTGTGGAAATTTAATTCCATCCCCTGTATTTGCTTCAGAAATAAATTGCTTCCAACCCCATCCAATTTTTCGTGTACAGAAAAATACAAATACTAATGAGCCTAAAGGCATAATCACATTGGATACTGTAAAATCTAATAAATCAAGAATTGCACTACCTTCTCCAAATGGTTGGATTCCCTTTAATACACTAAATCCAATCGCACATGGAATACTACCTAAAATTAAAATAAAGATATTTAAAATTACACTTTTCTTTCTTGTCCATCCAAATAAATCAATCGAGAAAGAAACAATATTTTCAAATACTGCAATAATTGTCGATAAAGCCGCAAAATTCATAAATATAAAGAATAATGTTCCCCATAATTGTCCATTTTCCATAACATTAAATATGTTTGGTAATGTAACAAATACAAGACCTGGACCACTACCTGCATCAACTCCAAATGACATACATGCTGGAAAGATGATTAACCCTGCCATAATCGCAACAAAAGTATCCAATGCCATAACACGAATTCCTTCGCCAGTTAAAGAATGTTTTTTATCAATGTAGCTACCAAAAATAGCCATTCCACCCATTCCAATGCTAAGTGTAAAGAAGGCTTGTCCCATTGCTGCATAAATTGCATTAAAGATTCCATTATCCATTAACTTATGAAAATCTGGAACTAAATAAAAACGTACACCCTCCATAGCATTTGGCAAAGTTAAGGATTTAAAAACTAATAATCCCATAACGCATAACAACAATGCCATCATAATTTTCGTAATCTTTTCTACACCTTTTTGTAATCCTAATGCACATATAAGACAGCCAATAATAACCACTGCACTCATCCAAAAAACAGACTCAGCTGCATTTCCTTGTAGTGATAAAAAAGCCTCATTGACACCATGAATGTCTAAACCATTAAATTGACCTGTTGCCATTTTAATAAAATACGCTAACATCCATCCAGAAATCGTTGTATAAAACATGACTAGCAAATAATTTCCTAACATTGCCACATAAGAAAATAGATGCCATTTATGATTTGTTTTTTCTAAAAGATGAAAACTTCTCGCAACACTTTTTCCAGAACCTCTACCTACGGAATACTCCATAACAATGATTGGTAACCCTAATAAAACTAAGAAAAACAAATATATTAGAACAAAAGCTCCTCCACCATATTTCCCTACAATATACGGAAATCTCCATATATTTCCAAGTCCAATCGCACACCCTGCAGACAATAAAATAAAGCCTAAACGAGAGGATAATTTTTCTCTATTATGTTCCATAAAAAAACTCCTTAATATTATTTTAATAATATGTATATGGTATCAAACATGAATTACAATGTCAAACATAACCAATTCAAAAATAAGATTATGAAATATACTAAATATTTAGAAATCATTCTTAATAAAAAAAGGTATGTATCACAATGATACAAATACCTTCTTTTCATTATTTCCATAAATCTTCTGGATATAACCCTTGATCTTTCAATGCTTTAATTCCAGCTTTTACACCTGGCTTATCTTCTTGATAAGTAACTCCAAACCATTTTTCATTACTACTTAATAATTTTACATTTGCATTTCCTTCTTTAATTAATGCATCTGTAACAACTGGTATTAAAAATTCTGATTTCATTGGATTTTCAGGAACTCTTTCTTTTAAGAATTCATCAAATTTTGCTTCAATTTTTTCCACATAATCTGGGAAGAATCCCCACATATTCATCGATACTAATGATTTCGCATCTACATCCATCCATTGTTCATTTTCATAATATTGAACACCACCATCGTGTTTTTCAATTTTGGCACATTCTTTTACTTCTGTTAACAATCCATTTTCTGATTGACATACCCCTCTAGTAACACTTCCATGATCTGTCAATGTATTTTCTAAAACATAACCAATTAAACAATAGTCTTTATTTTCTTCATTTGTCAAATAATCATGCAAAATTTCATAAGACTCTCTTCCATAGAAATCATCTGCATTAATGATTGCGAATGGTTCTTTAATAACATCTTTGCAACATAATAGTGCATGTCCTGTTCCCCATGGTTTTGTTCTTCCTTCTGGAACTTTGAAACCTTCTGGTAAAATAGAATCAATTCCTTGGAATACATATTCTACTTCTACTTTTTTTGCAATTTTATCCCCAATTAATTCTTTAAAATCTTTTTCCATTTCTTTTTTTATAATAAACACAATTTTATCAAATCCTGCTTGAATTGCATCATATGCTGAAAATTCTAAAATAGCTTCACCGTTTGGTCCTAATGGATCCATTTGTTTTAAGCCACCATAACGGCTTCCCATCCCAGCTGCTAATACTACTAATGTTGTTTTCAATTCCATCACCTCATATTAAATTAATGCTAGTATTATATCATACATATAGAACAAAAGGAATGAGTTTCACATTCCTTCTTTACGAATTGTTTTAATTTTAAATAAAAAATAATAATATTTAAATACGATTAAACATAAAATAAATATTCTTAAATGGACACTTTTCATAAAATAAGCTGCTAATAATAACATTGCACTCGCCAAAGTCAAAATATATATTTTTGACTTTACTGTCATACTACGGCTTTCCACAAAACTTTCCATATGATTTTTGTACATTGAAGTATTTACTAACCATTGATGAAATCGTTTCGAACTTTTCGCAAAACAAAATGCTGCAAGCAATAAAAATGGCGTCGTAGGCAACACCGGTAACACAACCCCAATCGCACCTAAACCAGTTGCTATTATTCCAATACTCATTAAAATATATTTCATTTACTTACTCCTTTTATTTTTGATGGTATTCATCATGTGTCGAATCGCCATGATTGGATGATAAAATATCATTCTTGGTCCACTAAAGCGCATCACTTCTCGTATTTTTTCACGTTGCTCTTTCCCATAACAATGTACTTTACAACTACTACAAAAAGTTTTTGTTTCCATAAATGGACACACATCAATTCTTTTACAAGCATATTCATATAAAGTTTGACATTCACTACACATGTTTTGTTTATGTTTCTTTTTACAATATAAAGCAATCATAAACCGTATTATTTCTTTTTCTTGTTGTCTTTTTTCACTTAACTGCATCTTGTATTCTCCATTTTAATAATACGATCTGCAATTTTTAATGTACTTGGACGATGAGAAACTAAAAGAATTGTTTTATCTTTTTGGTCTTTTAGATTTTTTAATATTTCTACTTCATTCAATGCATCTAAATTACTTGTTGGTTCATCTAATAAAATACAATCTGCTTGATGTAAAAATGCTCTTGCTAAAGCTAAACGTTGTCTTTCTCCACCAGATAACGACTCTCCTAATTCTTCTACTTTTGTATCATAGCCATTTGGCAAAGTCATAATAAATTCATGAATATTAGCCTTTTTACATGCCTCTTCCACTTCTTCCTTTGTTGCATCTAATTTTGCAATTAATAAGTTATTTAAAATAGAATCATGAAATAAGACTGTATCTTGTGTTACATAACTTTGCATATCCCGTAAATTTTTTGTGTTTATATCATCAATTTTTGTATTTCCAATACAAATTTCACCTTGATCTATATTCCAAAAATGCATCAATAATTTTAGTAATGTTGATTTTCCTGATCCACTTTTACCTAAAATACCAGTAATTTCACCTTTTTTAAAAGTTGTTGAAAAATCCTTTAAAATCACTTCTTCATCATAAGCAAAATCAACATTTTGTACATCAATATCATCAAATAAAACATCCTTATGTCCAAAAACTTCAGATACCATTTCTTTTTCATCTAATAATCCTAAAACACGTCTTGCTGCTGCCATCGTAACTAATAAATTATTAGATAAATTACTTAATGCCATAACTGGACCAAAACTAGATACCATAAGAACACTTGCTAAAAATGCAGTAGTAAAACTAATTTCACCTTTTAACATTAAAATACCTGCAACTATCACCATCGTTAAAGAAAATCCCATAATCGCCATATTTGATAAAGAACCACTAATTCCTTCAATACTTTTTAATTTCTTTTGGCGAATGTTTAATGTTTCACTTCTTTGTTGCATTCCTTCAATTCTTTGATTTCCTAAATCATATTGTAAAACTTCTTGAATACCACGCAAAGATTCTAACGTGTAATTACTTAATTCTCCAAATTCTTGACGAGATTGTTTTCCATCTTCTTTTCCTAATTTCGTAATTTCAGCAGGAAACACGATTCCTAAACAAACATAAGCAATGCAGGCAATAAGTGCAAACAATGGATGTAAATTAAAGAACATACATAATAAGATGATACAAGTAATGATTGCAATCGCAATCGGAGAAATCGTATGGGCATAAAATACTTCTAAAGCTTCAATATCACTTGTAATTAAAAAGATTAAATTTCCTTTATCTTTTCCCTCTAACTTTGCAGGACACAAACGTCTTAACGCTTTAAATACTTGATCACGAATAATTGCCAATAATTTAAACGCTATATAATGATTACATGCTTGTTCTCCATAATGTAAAATACCTCTTAAAACAGCAAAGACAATCATTGCGATAAAAAATACATGCACTGGAAAATGATCATAACCCAAAGCAATATGAGAAATTAAAATAGCAGCAGAATACGGAATAAAAATTGCACATAAGAATCCTAATACACCTAATGTAATTGCTAAAATCATGTATCCAGCTAATGGTTTTACAAGAGCACTCATTCGTAACATCAATTTAAAATTGCTATCTTTTTTCATTATGCTTCCTCCTTGTAAAATGCTTCTAAATCCGCTTGTCTATGATACATATCTGCATAAATTCCTTGTTGTTTCATTAACTCATCGTGTGTACCATAAGAATCACATTGTCCTTGATTCATCACATAAATACAATCACTTTCTGTTACCGTACTTAAACGATGACTAATCATAATAATTGTTTTCTTTGTAGCCATACCTTTAATCACATCTAAAATTGCATCTTCACTATCCATATCGATATTACTTGTTGCTTCATCAAATATATAAACTTCCTTATCTGCTAATAACGCTCTTGCCATTGCAAGTCTTTGTCGTTGCCCACCAGATAAATTTGTACCATTTTCTTCTATGAACATCGCCAAGCCACCATTTTCTTTAATAAAATCAGCTAGTTTGACTTGTTTTAATGCATTCCACATAGCTTCTTCACTAAGCCCATCTTTCGCAATCACTAAATTATCTTTTACACTACCTTTAAAAATTGTTGCCTTATGTGTGATATACATTACTCGGCTATAGAACGAACTATCATCTAAATGCATTCGATCAATATCTTGAATCCGTAAATTTCCTTTATATCCTGTCGCAAGCCCTACAATCAACTTCGCTATTGTACTTTTTCCAGAGCCACTTTCCCCTACAATAGAAATAAATTTATGACTAGGGATATCCATATGAACATTATGCAATACCTCACGCTCCCCATCATAAGAATAAGATAAGTTTGAAATGTTAATCGTACATTCTTCATCACTTAATACTTCTTTTTCAACTTCTTCTTGTGGAAGATCTAATAAATTGAATATTTTATTACTTGCTGCAATTCCATTCATCGCAATATGGAAAAATGAACCTAACAAACGCAATGGAATAAAAAATTCACTTGATAATAAAACAATACAAATAACTCCAAACAAAGATACATTTCCATGAAGAAAACCCATAATCGCAACAATACTACCAATTGCTGCACCACCATACGCAACAATATCCATAACACTTACACTATTCAATTGCATCGTTAAAACCTTCATTGTAATACGACGGAAGTTTTCTGCTTCTTTATTCATTTCTTCATTCTTAAATTCATCCGCTTGATATATTTTTAAAGTTGTTAAACCTTGAAGATTTTCTAAAAAACTATCCCCTAATGTTGCATAACTTGTCCAATACTTAGATAATAACTTTTTCGCAAACTTTTGCACTGCAACAATTGATAATGGAATAAGTGGTACACAAACCAATAACACAACTGCACTTTTCCAATCCATCCATACTAAAATTAAGAATAATGTTATCGGTGCTAACATGCTATAAAAGAACTGTGGCAAATAACGACCAAAATAAGTTTCTAATTGATCCACACCCTCAACACTTAATTGTACCAATTCACTTGTTGCGATATGTTGTGTATAACTATTTTTCATTTCTAATAGCTTTTTATAAATACGTTTTCTTAAATGATTTTTCACATCACGACTTGCTAAATAGGAATAAGTACTTGCTTTCTTTGTTACTAAAATTCGAATAACAATCATCGCAACCACAAAAATAATCCCTATATATAAATCTTTAATTACTAATGTTTTTTTGTACATAGATGTAAACAAATAGGCAAACATAAATACCATACCGACATTACTCAGCATTCCAATCCATTGCATTGCAACCTGTTTCCAAATAAATACTTTTGCTTTGGGCATTTCTTTTAATAATCTTTTATCTATCATAAACCCTCCATTGTTAGTCCAATATAACTATTCATAAAAGAAAGTTTACCACGTGTAACAACAACAGTCAATTACTTTAAATTATAATTACTTTTTTTATGAAAGACGATAAAAAAAGTAGGTCTCCCTACTTTTTCCATTACCTTTTCACAATTGAATAATATATTTTTGAAGTTAATTTATAAACCACAATATAAACTATTCCAAATACAAGAATACATAAAATTAAACATTCTAAAAATAATTTTGTATTTACAAATTGCATAAGTTTTAATATTCTTGAAATGATTGGGAAAGCAAACAACGTATGAATAGCCGCAACCATTAATGGCATAAAGAACACAAGTAAGATTTGTGAATTAATACTTTTCTTCACACTTCTTTGATCCATTCCTACTTTCTGCATAATTTCATATCGCTCTTTATCCTCAAATCCTTCACTAATTTGTTTATAATACATAATTAAAATCGCCGCAATCATAAATAAAGAACTCAAGAATATACCCAAAAATAAAATTCCACCGTTGATCGCAATATATGATTGATAAGAATCACTTCTTGATTCTATTGAATAATTGATTTCTTTTTCCAATGCTTCTAATAATTTTATATTATCCTTATTTTTATACGATGTATCAAATGATAGAAAACGAACTTTTTCTGATGCATATTCCCCATAGCTTTCTTTTTGTTCTTGATAAAAATGATCCATGATTTCATCATCTTTCACTACTAGAAAAAGCGTATTTACCATATAAGATTCAACATTTCCGTTTTTCATAAATGTATGTAATACATCCTTAACTTTCCATGTTTGATGAAATAACTGTATTTCCTTTTCATTAAAATCCATTCGATCTGAATAAACTAAAACTTCATCGTCTGCTAATTGAATTGATTTCTTCATATTCTGATTATAATCATCCTGTGTAATTACAAAAACATTTACTACATCATCAAAATTCATCGTATACTTACTATGATCATCAACAATAAATTCCTGCTTGTTTTGTACTGCTGAAAATTGTAAATACGTATATTGCTCCATATTCTTCATATCCACTTGATGCTTAGTTAATGCACGATGAACATCTTGATCAATCACTTTCGATGTGATTCCTTTTTCCTGATTAAGATATCCGGTAATCACAAACTCTTTTGGATAACGAATATTTACACTATCCTCAATTCCTACCCATAAACTTACCGTAGAGGAAATCGTAACTAATACCATTGTTGATAAAATACAAATATTCGCAAGTCCAATCGCATTTTGTTTCATTCGATACATCATCCCAGATACATTAATAAAATGATTTGTTTGATAATAAAATTTCTTATGTTTCTTTAACAATTTTAATAAAGAAATACTTCCCGTCGTAAATAGTAAATATGTTCCAATCATAACACATAACACCGCAATAAAAAACAAACTAAATGCTTCTACTGGATTTGTGGTAGTGAAGGAAATATAATATCCAACACAAAGTAATACCATCCCTATAATGCTTAAAATCCATCTTGCTTTTGGTTCTTTTTCACCTAGATTCGAACTTTTTAATAATGTAATTGGATTGGTTAAACGAATTTCAAATAAGGATCGAATATATAAACATATTTGAATAAAAAGAAATAATATAATCGTAATTTTAATGACATCAAACGATACATAAAATCCTAAAGGCAAAGATTCATTTAATAATTTACCAATTGCTAAATATAATATTTTATCAAAAGATATTCCAATAAAAATACCTACACATAAACTAATCACTAAGGTAATGATGGATTCCCATGCAATTACGATTGCGATGTGTTTTTTCTCCATTCCTAAAATATTGAATATTCCAAATTCTTTCTTTCTACGTTTAATCAGAAAACTATTTGTATAGAACAAAAATATAAAAGCAAAAATTCCAACAATATAGATTCCAAAAGATAACATTTCTTGAATTAGAAATCCACCTCTTAATTTTGCAATTTCTGGATTTAAGGATAGCGATAAAATCATATAAAACATCATCGTAGAAACTGTACATGTTAATAAATATGGAAAATAAGTCTTTGCATTTTTCTTTAAATTTGTAAATGCAAGCTTCAAATAAAAACATTTATTCATTTCTCATACCACCTGTAGCAAGAAGTGTTAAGGTATCAGATATACACTGATACATTTCTTCTTTCGTTTTATCCCCTTTATAAATTTGATGAAAAATCTTTCCATCTTTTATAAATAACACTCTTTTTGCATAGCTTGCTGCTTTCGTAGAATGTGTAACCATTAAAATCGTCTGTCCCTTTTCATTGGCATCTTGAAAAACTTCTAATAACTCATCCGTTGATTTTGAATCCAATGCTCCTGTAGGTTCATCCGCTAATAATAAGGCAGGGTTTTGAATCAAAGCTCGAGCAACTGCACAACGCTGTTTTTGTCCTCCACTTACTTCATATGGATATTTTTCTAATAAATCATAAATATGTAATTGCTTTGTTAATGGAACAATACACTTTTCCATTTCCGCTACACTTTTCTTAGATAATACCATCGGTAATAAAATATTATCTTTTAATGAAAACGTATCTAATAAATTAAATTCTTGAAATACAAATCCTAAATTATCTCTTCGAAAAGCCGATATTTCTTGATCACTAATCTTCGTAAGATCTTTCCCATTTAATAAAACTTCTCCATTCGTAGGTCTATCAAGAGATGCTAAAATATTCAATAGTGTGGACTTTCCTGATCCAGATTCCCCCATAATCGCAACATACTCTCCGTTTTGAACCTCAAAAGATACATTTTTTAAAGCTTCTACTTTTTGTAAACCAAATCTTGTTGTATATACTTTTTGTATATTTTTTACTTCTAATATATTCATAACATGTCCTCCTTGTTCAATCAAAGTATATCGCTATCTATATTCACCATCCATCGATGTATCTTACACTTTTCTTTTTATTTATACATTTTTGTAAGAAAAGGCTACTCTACCTTTAAATCATAATGATCCAAATATA
>JAHHST010000054.1 GCA_020025055.1 Longicatena sp. | reverse complement strand
GGTGAAGGAAAAATTGTAGGTGTAGATAACGGAAATCAATCAGATACACAATCATTTAGAGTAGATGATCCAAAACGTGTATCACGTAATTCATTTAACGGAAAAGCATTAGTCATTATTCAATCAACAAAACGTGCAGGTGACATTAAATTACATGTAAAAGGTGTTGGATTGAAAGACAATGTGATTTCTATTAAATCAAAATCAAGTAGTACATCAGATCGATTAAGTGCTGTTGAATTAGTTTCTAAATATAGTACATTTACTAATAAAATGGTAAATTTACCTACAACAGTTACAGGTATTTTCGAAAATGGACAAGTAAAAGAATTACCTGTAAAATGGGATACTTCAAGATTAGATATTAAAAAAGCAGGTATTTACACAGTTACAGGAAGCATCGATGGATATGATGCAAAACCAATCATCACTGTTAATGTTTATAATGAATTCGGTGGAGTTCAAAATTACTCAACAGTAATGAATGAAGGAATGGTAATTTCATTACCAGAAACTCGTAAAGTTTATTATGCTGATGGAACAGTTGCAGGTAACTTCCCAGTTGTTTGGAATTATTTTGATTCAACTGATTTAAAAGCAGGAAAAACATATACTGTTAACGGAACAATTAGTGTTGCTGATAAACAATTATCTGTTAAAGCAAATATTCGTGTTGAAGCAAAATTACCAGAATCTAAAAATATTGCTAGATTAGAAAGTGATATGCCAAAATTAGCACAAAGCTGTACACATATTGCAGATAATTTAGCTTCATTAAATAATGGAGTAAAAGTAAGTACAGCTGCAAATGAAAGATGGACAGATTATAATGAACAAAGCCAAGTAAAACCATGGGTAAGTTATACTTGGAAAAACAAATATACAGTTTCAGATATCATTGCTTATATTTACCAAGATCATGCTAGTACAGTTCCAAGAGAAATGGAATTAGAGATTGAAACATTAAATGATAAAGGTGAATGGGTAAAACAAGAAATTTCATATATTACGCCAGTTGCATACAATGATGGTGATGGAAAAACAACAATTAATTTGAAAAAACCAGTAACAACAAATGGTATCAAATTACATATCAATAAGAAGAAAGCATCATCATTCACAGGTTTAACTGAATTAGAAGTATTTGAATATGTACCAAGAGACAAAGCAAAAGAAGATGCTACTATTAAAAATTTAACATTAAATGGTAAAAAAGTTGAAAACTTCACACCTGAAAATGAAATGTATGAAAATCAAGTAGATAAGTTCCCTGATTTTAGCTCAATTAATGTTGAGTTTGATATGGATAAAACAGCAACTTCTGTTGTATTAAAAGATGAAACAACACATACAATTCGTATTATTGTAACAGCAGAAAATGGGACAGAAAGAACGTATACAATTAAATATGTAGAAAATCAGACAGATTCAACAAATCCAACAGTTCCAGATGAAAATGAATCTGTTAAACCAAATACTGAAAAACCAAGTGATTCAGATTCAAATCAAATAGAAAAACCAGATAATTCAGATTCTAATCAAATAGAAAAACCAAATAATGATAAAGTGGAAATGAATGATACACCAACAACAGGTACATCAACACATAGCGCATTATTATGGGTAGTATTAGTGGGAGCTGGAGCAGTTGCTTTGGTGGTTTTAAAAAATCGAAAAAAATCAAAATAAAGAAATAATATTTTTATAAAGGCGGGTAATTCCGCCTTTATATTTTTTGATTTAAAACAGTATTAAAAGAATATTTAGAAATTGAAAAAAAACATAATAAAATGTAAATAAATTTCTTGATTTTGAAAATAAACTGATATAAAATTTGTATGTGATTTGTTTTGATGAAAAAAATATTGAAACATAATAAAAGGAGGTATTCAGCATGTCTGAGCAAAATTATAACCCTTATAAAAATGCGCAAGCACAATTCGATAAGGTAGCAGAAATGTTAGATTTAGAAGCAGGAACACGTGAATTATTACGCCAACCAATGCAAGAGGCACATTTTACAATTCCTGTTAAAATGGATGACGGAAGTACAAAAGTGTTTAATGCATATCGTATTAAACATAATGATTCAAGAGGTCCAGCAAAAGGTGGAATTCGTTTTCATCCAAATGAAACAGTAGATACTGTACGTGCATTATCTATGTGGATGACATGGAAATGTGCAGTTGTGGATATTCCTTTAGGAGGAGGAAAAGGTGGAGTTATTTGTGATCCACGAACTCTTTCAAAAGGGGAACAAGAACGTTTATGTCGTGGTTATGTAAGAAGAATACATGCGCAATTAGGACCAAATCTAGATGTTGCAGCACCTGATGTTATGACAAATAGTCAACATATGTTATGGATGCTTGATGAATACGAAACTATTGCTGGAGGACGATATCCTGGAATGATTACTGGAAAGCCAGTAGGAATGGGTGGTTCACTTGGACGTACTGAGGCCACAGGATATGGTGTGATTTATTGTTTGCAGGAATGTTTGAATAAATTAAACATGGATATTAAAAATACAACAGTTAGTATGCAAGGATTTGGAAATGTTGCTGAATACGCTGCTAGAATGTATATTGAATTAGGTGGAAAATTGGTCGCAATTTCTCGAACAGATCGTACGACTGGTACGACTTGTACAATTAAAAGAGAAAGTGGTTGTGACGTTGATGAGTTAAAACAATTAAAAACTGCAGATGGAGGAATTGACAGAGAAAAAGCAAAAGAGTTAGGTTATGAAATTCTACCTGGGGATGCTTGGATTAGTCAAGATGTAGATATCTTAATTCCTGCTGCATTAGAAAATCAAATTACACCTGAAGTTTTACCAATGATTTCTTCTAAGGTTAAAGTGATTTGTGAAGCAGCGAATGGACCTACTACTCCGGATTGTGATGATTTAATTCGCGAAAGAAATATCTTCTTAATTCCTGATTTCTTATGTAATGCAGGAGGAGTTACATGTAGTTATTTTGAACAAGTACAATGTAATACAAATTATTTCTGGGATAAAGATGAAGTTTTATCTAAGTTAGAACATAATATGAAAAATGCGTTCCAATCAGTATACGAATTAGCTCAAGAAGAAAACTTATCAATGCGTGATGCTGCATATGTCATTGCGATTAAACGTGTAGTGAATGCTGTTGAATTGCGTGGATGGGTTTAATAATTAAATAAATAGAAAAAAGGTATTTAATGTTATTCTTTATTAGATAGCATAGATTGTTGAAAAAGCAGGTCTTATTGACAAGATCTGCTTTTTTAGTGTTTTGGAAGCCTATGTTTGATATAATATGTAAGAGTTTAGGTGATAAAATGAGGATGAAAAAGAAACGAAAATTTAATATGAATACAATGTATATTAGTGTGTTAATCATAGTAACAAGTGTACTATGTACTACTATTTATATATATAAAGCATACCCGAATAGTAGAATTTCTGTGATTTTACGTCCTATATTTGAAGAAAAAACAGATGTTATATTGGATGCAGGACATGGAGGATATGACAGTGGAAGTCAATATCATGGGATCTATGAGAAAGATGTGGCATTAGCCTTAACTTTAGATGTTGGAAAAATATTAGAAGAAAAGGGAGTTAAAGTAGCATATACAAGAAATAGTGATTATGTATTTTGGCCTAGTGATGAATCAAAAGATTTAAAAGAACGTGTAACTTACATAAATAAAAGTAATGCATCTTATCTAATTTCTATACATACAAATGCGAGTGAACAAAAACAAGGAGAGGGATTTGAAATTTGGGCAGATACTCAAAATAAGACAAGTTTTCTATTGGCGAAAAAAATCAGTTCTAATGTTGAATCAATATCTTTTATTAAACAAAGAGGGATTAAACATACTTCAACTTTATATATGATAAGATATAGCGATATACCTAGTATTTTGATAGAAGCAGGATTTTTAGAAAGTGAAAATGACAGAAACTATTTATTAAACGAAAAAAAGCGGTTTTTACTTGCTAAAAAAATCGCTGATGGAATCGTTGATAAACTTAATGAAGATGCAGAATAATAATTTATTTATTAAAAATACACTTATTATTTTTATAAGTATTGACGAAATGGGATAAATTCATTAATATGTAAACTAGCGATAAGATTAGAGGTGTAAATATGTTAAAAAAAGATGAAAAAAAGTCAATTGTAGAAAATAAAAAAAATAATACATATAAAGTATTTTATGGTTTATCAGTTATATTAATTGTTTATATGGGGTTTTCTGCAATTACAAGTTATCAGTCATTTGTTGAGTATTGTGAAGCATATAAATATACATTAGCTTCTCAATGGTTTATTGGATTTAAAACAATAGTAGCTGCAGTTATTCCTTGTTTAGTATATGCTAGTGTTTTATATGCATTAGGTTATATTATTAAAAAAATGGATTGTTAAAATCTTTTAAAGATTAATTAAAATGTAATTCAATTGCGAATTATAAAAATACACCTCATACTTAATAAGTAATTATGAAGGTGTTTTTTTTTAATTTATAAAGACATTTTTTTATTTTATATATACTAGAATAAAAAGTATAAAAATAAAAATAAAAAATATAAATACAGTAACAATTGAATAGATGTAAAATTATCATGAAAGCATTTACAATACAACTGTTTTATTAGCATTTAGATAATTAATTATAAAAAGAATTTAATAAATATCAGATATGTTAAGTATACAGGAATTAATGTAAATGTATGCGCTTAATTAAAGGCGTAAAAGGGAGGGTGTTAGTAGAAGAATAAGAATTGATTTTTGTATTACTTAATTAGAGAAAGGAGAAAATAATGAATAAAAAAGCAGTCTCTATAGGATTAAGTTTTGCTATGGCGTGTGGTGCTATTATACCTAATTCTGTTTCTTTATTTGCAAAAGAAAATGCAAATGTAAAAGAAGCAGCAACATTAGGTGGCATTCGTGAAGTAAAAGTTGATACAAAAGATAAAAACATTGTTTGGGTAACATTTACAAATGGCATGAAGGGAAAATTAACATTTTTGGATAAAGATATTTTCAGATATAATGTAGATCCAGAAGGTAAATTTGGTGAATATGCGCCAGTGCGCAGTGGATACCCAGATACAGCAAAAATTCAACAATATCCAGATTCATCTGACAAATATTCTCATCCTGTAGCAACAGTAAATAAAATTGCACAAGGATATGAAATCAAAGCTGGTGACGTTACTATTTGTTTTGATAATACAGCAAAAATGACAATCAAAGCAAAAGATAAAGTTGTTATGGAAGAAAAAGAAGCATTATCAATTGATGGTTCAACAGTACAAACTTTAGTAAAAAATAATAAAGCTAGTGAACAATTCTTTGGTGGTGGTACACAGAATGGACGTTCTATTCATACAGGAAATATGATTAATATTTCAAATGAAAGTGGATGGAACGATGGACAAGTTTCAAGTCCAAACCCATTCTATTACACAACAAACGGATATGGTGTATTAAGAAATACATATCAATCAGGTACCTATGATTTTGGTCATAAAGATAATGATACAGTAAAAACGGCTCATAGTGAAAATGAGTTTGATGCATACTACTTTGTATCTGATCAAGATAATCCAAGAAATGTAGTTCAGGATTTATTAAATGGTTATTTTAAAGTAACAGGAAATCCTACATTATTACCTGAATATGGATATTATTTGGGACATTTAAATGCATATAATCGTGATGCATGGTCTCATGATGCAATTGGTACTGCATGGACAGTAAAAGGAAATGACTCTCATAAATCAGCAGGTACTACTACTTATGAACGTGGTGGAACAGGTACAGAATTAAGAGCTGGAGAAACAGCTGAAACATTAAATGGATATGGTCCAAATTATCGTAAAGAAAATGTACCTGAAGGAGTTAAATACTCAGAAGAATTCTCTGCACGTGGTAGATTAGATTTATATCAAAAATATGATATGCCAATGGGATTCTTCTTACCAAATGATGGATATGGTGCTGGTTACGGACAAAATGGTTTTAAAGTAACTGGTGGTGTAAATGCAGATGGAACTAGTACGAAAGATCGTTTAGATGCAGTTGCAGCTAACGTTGCAAACTTAAAAGATTTTGCAGACTATGCAAAAGAAAAAGGTGTAGCAACAGGTTTATGGACACAAAGTCAATTAGTACCAGATAGTAATTCAAAAACAGAATGGCATTTGTTACGTGACTTTGAAAACGAAGTTAAAGCAGGTGTTACAACTTTAAAAACTGACGTTGCTTGGGTTGGACCTGGGTACTCATTCCAATTAAGTGGCGTTAAACAAGCATATGACATCGTAACTACAATGAAATATGACGATGGTCGTAATAATACTCGTCCAAACATCATTTCATTAGATGGATGGGCTGGTTCACAACGTTATAATTCTGTTTGGACTGGAGACCAAACTGGTGGTAAATGGGATTATATTCGTTTCCACATCCCAACATTTGTAGGGCAAGGTTTATCAGGTAACCCTAACATTGGTTGTGACATGGATGGTATTTGGGGTGGATCACCTGTTATTGCTACACGTGATTACCAATGGAAATCATTTGCCCCTCAAATGTTAGACATGGATGGATGGGGTAAATATATGAAAGGCCCTTATACACATGGAGATCCATATACAGGTGTATCTCGTATGTATTTGAAAATGAAAGCTATGATGATGCCTTACATTTATACAAACGCATATGCAGCTTCAAATATTGATACAGGAAATAATGATAAAGGTCTTCCAACAGTACGTGCAATGTTCTTAGAATATCCAAATGATCCTGTTGCATATTCTGATATGGTAAAATATCAGTATATGTGGGGAGAAAATTTATTAGTTGCACCAGTTTACCAAGATACAGATCAAGATGCTGATAAAGATAATGATGTACGTGATGGAATCTATTTGCCAGATGAAAATCAAGTTTGGGTTGATTTCTTTACTGGAGAACAATATCGTGGAGGTCAAGTTTTAAATAGCTTTGATGCACCATTATGGAAATTACCAGTATTCGTTAAGAATGGTTCTATTCTTCCAATGACTGCAGAAAATAACTCAGCATACGAAATTGATCGTACACAACGATTAATTGAATTCTGGCCAGCAGGAACAACTGATTTTACAGCTATTGAAGATGACGGAAATTATGTTAAAAACGATGTAGATAAGTCTAATAAAGAATATGGTGTAATAGATAACGTATCTTATGGACCTCATGTATCTACAAAATATACATCTACTGAAAAAGATGGTACTGCTACATTAGTTGCAAATAGATCTACAGGTTCATATAATGGATACAATAAAAACAAAGATACAACATTTATTGTACATGCATCAAAAGCTCCTACAAAATTAGAAGCATTTAATGGTACGACTTCATTAACAGAAACAAAAGTAAATAGCAAAAAAGCATTCGAAGAGGCAAAACCTGCAAATGGAACATTCGTATCATTCTATGATGCAACACCAGAAATCGAAACATTCGCATCAGCAGAAGAAAAAGAAATCGCAGCAATGGTAAAAGATGTTAAAGTTTCAGGAAAATTATATGTTAAATTTGCAAATACAGATTCACAAGTAAATGAACAAAAATTAGTTATTAGTGGATTTGAAAATAAAGCATCTTTAAATAGTAATGAATTAAATGAAAATTTAAATGCACCAACAAATCTAAGAGAATTAGAAGATTTAAAAACACCAACAAGCGTTACATTGTCATGGGATGCTGTTAAAGATGCAAATGCATATGAAATTTTAGTTGATGGAACAATTGACGAAAATGGTAAAATCACAAGTGGTGTTCTTAACTCAGTTCCAGCAAAAGCTACTAAATTCACACATTCAGGATTGAAATATTTAACTCAACATTCTTACTACGTACGTAGTGTAAATAAAGATGGACATTCTGCATGGACAAAAGAGTTTAAAGCAACAACTGCAGACGATCCATTTGTAAATACTCCTGAACCTAAAAAAGTTTCATGGACTGGTGATTTATATGCAGACCATAAAGCTAATTTAGCTTTCGATAAAATCTTCCAAGAAGGAGATAGTGGATTCCATTCAGGTAATAAAGCAATTGGTGAAAAATTAACTGTTGATTATGAATTTGCTCATTTATTCGATTATATTGAGTACTATCCAAGAGAAGATGCAGGAAATGGTACTCCAATTGACATGAAGGTAGAGACTAGTTTAGATGGTGTACATTGGATTCAACATGGAAATACAGAAAATGAGAAAAATGGTAAATATTTCCACTTTGATCGTAGTGGTGAAATGAAACATATTGATTTATCAGATCCATTTAGAAAAGATGATAAAAAACAATATATTGCTGCTCGTTATATTCGTTTCACACCTATTAAAACAGTAAATGACTTCTTCTCAGCTAGAGAAATTAAACCATATACTATTAAAGGAGAAACAGAATTTGGTAGTAAACAAAAACCATTTAGAGTTGGTAACTTATTAACTCAAGGAACTGATAAACCTTCTCTTCAAGATTTCAAATCTGTGTTCATGAAAGAATCATCAGCTCATTTATCAGATAAAGATTCAACATGGATTGCTGAAATTCGTGATAACTATTGTGATATTAACTACAATGGTATGTCAGATATTTGGGATTATACATTTAGTGGATTTAATATTGATGGTTCTGAAATAGCTGGATTAGGAATTCAAGGTACATTAGGTTGGGTACCTTCAAAAACTGAAATTAAAAAAGGTGAAACATTCACAGTAACATTAAACGCAAAAGATGCAGTAAATATTAGTGCATTCGGTGGAGTTCTTAACTACAATCCTAATAAAATAGAATATGTAGGTGTAGATTATTGTGATACTGAATTCTTATATAGAGATGGTATGACAAAACCTATCAAATTCAGTGATGGAACTGCATATATTAATCATGGTGCAATGTTCTTAGGTAATAAATATATTACATCTGCAGAGGTCGTAAAAAGTCAAAATTTATCAACAATTACTTTAAAGGCATTAGATGATATTGTATTAAATAATATTACAGATGTGAAAGATAAAAACTTTGTAATTGACTTATCACAAGGTATCATGATTGCACCAGATCATAGCTTTGTTTTAGCAGGTGAAACTCAAGCACCACAAGAAGAAAAAGAATTATTAGGACTTAACGATGTAAAAATTACATTAACTAATAAATTCTTAAAAGAAGATGATGGAAAAAATGTTAATAAATTAGTTCAACAAGGTTCATATGATGCATTATTTAATCAAACTTCTGGAAGAGAATGGGAATTAAAATGGGATGTTGCAGATAATCACGTAGAAGGTACAGACAAACTTCCTGAATATGTTGCATTACCATTAACAATGCATATTGATTTAAAAGCACCAAAAACAATTAAAAATGTAGCTGTTAATAATGCACCTGCAAAAGGAAACGGATATTTAACAAGTGCAAATGCTCAAGTAACATTTGTTGACGGAACTAAGAGCGATGTAAAACAATTATCTGGTGAACAAGAAGTGTTTAATTTTGAATTTAATACTAATAAAAATGTAAAATCTATTGATATTACATTTGTAAGTTCAACAGGAACAACATCTGCTGGAGAAGATAACAAAATGTTGACATTATCTGAAATCGAAATTTATACTGGTAAAGATGCAATGGTTGTAAATAAAGATGGATTAAAAGCTTCTATTGAAAAACAACCTGCAAAAGCTGAATCAGCATATACTGAAGAAAGCTGGAAAGCATATCAAACTGCATTAAAAGCTGCGAAAGATGTATTTGCCGATGATAAAGCAACACAAGAAGCTGTT
>JAHHST010000053.1 GCA_020025055.1 Longicatena sp. | reverse complement strand
ATTGTTATATTTTTACGAAATGTATAAGAAATAAGATTTGGATTTTTTAAAATGAGGATACAATTTTGATTAGTTGTTAAAATAAGATACTTACTATTACTATGATGGATTGACGGAAAGACTTAACTTTGTTATGATTCTCATATACGATATTATAGGAGGTATTGATATGGAAAAAAATGTTTCAAAACTTTTGAATGCACAAATTAATGCAGAATTTTATTCAGCTTATTTGTACTTGGATTTTGCTAATTACTATGAATCTAAAGGACTTGAAGGATTTGCAAATTGGTATGAATTACAAGCAAGAGAAGAACAAGATCATGCAATGTTAATGTATCATTTTATGCATAATAATGGAGAAAAAGTGACATTAGAACAAGTTGATAAACCGGATAAAGTTTTTAATTCTCTTATGGATCCATTAACAGCAGGTTTAGAGCATGAAAAATATGTTACATCTTTAATTCATGAGATTTATGCAGCTGCACAAGGTGTGAATGATTTTAGAACATTACAATTTTTAGATTGGTTTGTTAAAGAACAAGGAGAAGAAGAAAAGAATGCTTCGGATTTAATTACAAAAATGGAATTATTTGGTTCAGATCCTAAAGGATTATATATGCTAGATAATGAATTAAAAAGCCGAGTTTATTCTGCACCATCTCTTGTGTTATAGTGATATGAATATAAAAAGTCTGTTATTTATATGGATGACAGACTTTTTTTCATAAGACTAAATATTTTTTTCATCATGTACCTAAGATGATAATACATTTACCTTCTTCTAATTCTATAATATTCATTCAATTCTCTTTATTTTATAATAGAAAAAACCCTATTTATAAATGTATAAGTAGGGCTTGAAGAATTTATCAAATGCTTAAGAAACTAAAGCTTTACCTAATTCTTTTAATTCTTGTTCTGTTTGTGTATCAGGAGCACCATTGCAAGTGATTGGATCACAAACAAGTACACAACCATTGCTTTCGCAATCTGCATACCAATTGCGCATCCATTCTCCGTCACCCCAACCGAAAGAACCAAATAATGCAACTTTTTTACCATTTAAAGAAGCTTTTACTTCTTCAAACATAGGTTCAAATTCGCTTTCCTCTAATTGCTCAGCTCCCATAGATGGGCATCCAAATGCAAATCCTGCATAGTTTTCTACTAAACCAGAATTAAATTCAGCACATGTTAATACATCTGCTTCATTTCCTGATTCAATGATTCCTTCACTAACAGCATTTGCCATTTGTTCTGTATTACCTGTTCCACTCCAATATACAACTGCAAATCTACTCATAATGTTTTCCTCCTATTAATTATACGGCTCTTGCTAACTGTTGAACGGATGTTCCATTTGCAAAACACTGCTTACAATAATTTTCACACATTGTATATAGATGAAATAATTTTTTCGCAGCATTTGGGTTTCCGTAAACTTTCCAATATCCACAGCATCTACAATTTTTTCCTTTGTTTTTAATAAAACCTACAACATCCTCTAAAGGATATCCAAGAAAGATTCCAATTTCATGGGGAAAATCTTGCTGAAGACAAAGACGATCAGATAATGTGTTTAATAGTTCTTCTATTGATTCGTTCATATGATATCCTTCTTGTTTTAAAAAATTGGCAATGTTTTCATTTGATAAGATGGATTTCAATTGTTTTTCTCGATAAACATAGATTAGATAAGCATTTGATTTTGTACATTTTTTTAAAATGGTAATTTTGATTCCAATTTTATTTAGTTTGTCGTTGAAATAGTTCACTTCATCATAAATATTTTCAATGTTGTTTTCTTGATACGTAAATAGGCTAGCTGGTTTCACACCAATTAAGGTAGGTGAACATAATTCAACTAATAACAACTCAAATGTTTTCATCATATACTATATCCTCCCTCTGTTATCGAATTCGATATAAGTTAGATTAATCTAACTTGATATACAAAAAAATAGAAGTCTATAAAACATCGTTTTTACACGTTAGTTAGCCAAGACTAACTAAGTTATATCATTTTTCATTCTTGGTGTCAATGATGATTAAAAAAATTTAAAAAATTAGCACTCTTTTGTTGACAGTGCTAAAAGTTATGCTATAATACAATTAGCAATCAAAAGAACAGAGTGCTAAAAGTAAAGGAGCGTGAGATTATGAACTTTGAAAAAATGAGCGAAAAATTGCAAGAAGTGATTATGCATGCAATTGAGATCTGTAAAAATTATCAACATACATCTATTGATACTATCCAAATGTTAAAGTCAATTTTTGAAAATGATGTCCTAGATGGTTTATTCAAGCGTTTAAATATCGATAAACAACGAGCTTTACAAATGATTGATGATGAAATGAGTCATGTAGCTCGTAGTTCTAATGTCAATCCACAATTATCAAATGAAGTAGTAAAATCATTTGATCAAGCAGAAAAATGGAGTGCTTCCATTAATGAAAGCTATTTAAGTGTAGCAAGTGTATGGATTGCATTAATGTTTAATAAATCGTATATATCAAAGAAATTGGTAAAAGAATTTAATTTGAAGGAAAATACTTGTAAAGATGAGGAATTACAAAGACGTGGTGGAAAGAAAATGGATACACCAAACGCAGAAAGTAATTTAGAAGCTTTAAGTAAATATGGACGTGACTTAGTTGAAGATGTTAAAAATGGAAAAATTGATCCAATTATTGGACGTGATGATGAAATTCGAAGAGTGATTCAAATTTTATCTCGTAAAACAAAAAATAATCCAGTATTAATTGGTGAACCAGGTGTTGGTAAAACGGCAGTTGTAGAAGGTATCGCATGGCGTATTATGAAAGGTGATGTGCCTAGTTCTTTAAAAGATAAAAAATTAATCGAATTAGATATGGGTTCTTTGATTGCTGGTGCAAAATATCGTGGAGAATTTGAAGAACGTCTAAAAGCAATTTTGGAAGAAGTTAAAAATGCAAATGGAAATATCATCTTATTTATTGATGAACTTCATAATTTAGTTGGTGCTGGTAAAACAGAGGGTAGCATGGATGCAGGAAATATGTTAAAACCAATGCTTGCTCGTGGTGAACTTCGTTGTATTGGTGCTACAACATTTAATGAATACCGTCAATATATTGAAAAAGATGCAGCATTAGAAAGACGATTCCAAAGAGTTACTGTACAAGAACCAAGTGTTGAAGATACGATTAGTATTCTTCGTGGATTAAAAGATCGTTTTGAATCTTATCATGGTGTTAAAATTCTTGATGAAGCAATCATTGCTGCTGCCGTTATGTCAAATCGTTATATTAGTGATCGATTCTTGCCAGATAAAGCAATTGACTTAGTTGATGAAGCATGTGCAACATTACGTGTAGAAATGGAATCTATGCCACAAGAATTAGATGAATTGCAACGTAAGATTATGCAGTTGCAAATTGAAGAAACAGCCTTGAAAAAAGAAGACGACAAGAAAACATTACAGCGTTTAGATGATATTCGAAAAGAATTAGAAGAATTGCGTGCTAAAAAAGATGTATTGTATACAAAATGGGAAGATGAAAAAGCGGAACTTGAAGAAAGCAAAGATGCAAAAGTAAAATTAGAGCGTGCAAGATTAGACTTAGAACAAGCACAAAGCGAAGCACGTTATGAAGACGCAGCAAAATTACAATATGGAACTATTCCACATTTAGAACAAATGATTAAGGAACAAGCAGAGAAAGAAAAGAATGATGATGCCTTAATTCAAGAGACTGTAAATGAAGAAATGATTGCGAAAATTGTATCTCGTTGGACAGGCGTTGAAGTTTCTCGTTTAGTAGAAGGAGAACGTCAAAAATTATTACACTTAAAAGAATCTTTACAAAAACGTGTGATTGGACAAGACCAAGCATTAGAGCTTGTAACAGATGCTATTTTAAGAAGTAAAGCACAAATTCAAGATGAGAATCGACCAATTGGAAGCTTCTTATTCTTAGGACCAACAGGGGTTGGTAAAACAGAAGTTGCAAAAGCATTAGCAGAACAATTGTTTGATAGTGAATCTCATATTGTTCGTATTGATATGAGTGAGTATATGGAGAAACATAGTGTGGCTCGTTTAATTGGTGCTCCTCCAGGATATGTTGGATACGATGAAGGTGGTCAATTGACAGAAGCAGTACGAAGAAATCCTTATTCTATTGTTTTGTTTGATGAAGTTGAAAAAGCCCATCCAGATGTATTTAATGTATTGTTACAGATTTTAGATGATGGACGTATTACGGATTCAAAAGGTGTGACTGTTGATTTTAAAAATACATTATTAATTATGACAAGTAATTTAGGTAGTCAATATGCGTTTGATGAAGACAAAGAAAGTAAATATTTGGATGAAGTAAAGAAATACTTTAAACCAGAGTTTATTAATCGTATCGATGAAATTATTGTATTTAACGCATTAAATGATGATATGTTAGATAAAATTGCGCATAAATTTATGAATGAGTTAGTCATTCGTTTACAGAAGAAAGATATTAAATTGACAGTTAGCGATGCAGTATATCGAAATATTGCTGTACAAGGAGTAGATCCAGTATATGGAGCTAGACCTATGAAACGTTATATTCAAAGAAATATCGAAACTTTGATTGCGAAAAAGATGATTGAAGGAAATGCTAGCAAAGACGATACAATTCATGTAGATGTCGTTGATGGTGAATATGTAGCAACAATTTGCTCTTAAAACAAAAGTTTAGAAGATCTATGTAAACACATAGGTCTTTTTGCTATTATGAAATTGTTTGTTAACTTGTTGATGAACTTGATATGTGGTATACTATTGTATATTAATTTTGGTAATACAATAGGAGGAGAATATGGTGGAAAAGAAAATTTGTATTAACATGCTTTCAAGTGCTGATAAAGTTGAAGGACAAGGAGTCGGAAGTGCTTATTTAGAACAAGTGAAACTTGTAAAAGAAGGGGCCAGTGATATTTTTGAAGTACATGTTAATAGTAAGAAAAAAGCTGATATTATACATGCACACACTATAGATCCGCAAAACTATCTTCGTATGAAGAAAAATAAAAATGCAAATGTATGCTATGTACATTTTTTACCAGATACATTAAATGGAAGTATAGAATTACCTACTATGATTTTTAATATCTTCAAAAAATATGTAATTGATTTTTATAAAACGGCGGATTATTTGATTGTTGTTAATCCGATTTTTATGAAAGATTTAGAAAAATATGGAATACCGAAAGAAAAAATGGTGTATATACCTAATTATGTTTCTAAAAAAGATTTTTATCGAAAAGAAGAACTTCAATGTAAAGAAATTAGAAAAAAATATGGCATTGATGAAGATGCTTTTGTCGTTATTGGAGTTGGACAAGTTCAAACAAGAAAAGGCGTGTTAGATTTTATTGAGGTTGCGAAACAATTGCCTCAAATTCAATTTGTATGGTGTGGAGGATTTTCATTTGGAAAAATCACAGATGGTTATGATGAATTGAAAAAAATGGTTGATAATCCACCAAAGAATGTAAAATTTTTAGGTATTGTTCCTCGTGTAGAAATGAATGATATGTATAATATGAGTGATGTATTATTTATGCCATCCTATAATGAATTATTTCCAATGGCAATTTTAGAATCAGTGAATTTACATAAACCATTAGTATTAAGAAATTTAGATTTATATGAGGACATTTTATTTAAAAAGTATCAATGTGGCGATACAAATCAAAAGTTTGCTGAGTTAATTCAAAGATTAAGTCAAGATAAAGAGTTTTATGATCAATGTTCAAAAGATTCTAAATTTATAAGTGAGTATTACTCTAAAGAAAATGTATTACAAATTTGGAGAGATTTTTATACAAAAGTATATCGTGAATTAAAAAACGGCGATTTATCCAAAAAAAGAAAAGATATATAGAATTATTTCATATGTTAAAATAGCACCTCATAATATGGATTAAGATGTGTATTCTAATTGGTAAGGAATCATATCTTAAACAATTATATAGGTGCTTTTATATTAAAAAAAGATGAAAAAGAAGATAAAAACTATTTAATTTAATATGTAAATGAATCGTAATTATAAAGGTGAGTATTCTATAAAATATGTAGAATCATGTTATTTTCTAGTACATTCTTGAATTTTTATTTAGAAAAGTATACACTATGTTACATGAGCGTAAATGAGGGATGTTATGTTTGGATATGTGGTTGTGAATCAACCAGAATTAAAAATTAAAGATTATGAAATTTATCGTGGGTTTTATTGCGGATTGTGTCAGCGTTTAAAGAAAGAATTTGGAGAGTGGTCTCGTTTGTCTTTAAATTTTGATATGACATTTCTTGCAATTTTATTGACTGCATTATATGAACCAGATTCTAGTAAAAAATTAAAACGCTGTATGATTCATCCAATGCAAAAGCATGTTATGTATGATAATGAATATATAGCATATGCAGCAGAAATGACCATTGTTTTAACATATTTAAAATGTAAAGATAATTGGGTAGATGAACATTCCTATACATCTCATATATATCAAGGTATATTAAAAAGAAAATATAGAAAGATTAAAAATAAGTATCCTAAAAAATTAGCAATTATTGAAAAAGCATTGAAGGATATAGGCGATTTAGAAAAACAAAAGGTATATGATTTAGATGCACTATCTTCTTTAACAGGAGCTTTTATGGCTGAAATTTTATGTATGAAAGATGATGAATGGAAAGATGAATTACATAAAATGGGAGATTATTTAGGTCGATATATTTATTTATTAGATGCTTATGATGATTTAGAAGCGGATAAGAAAAAAGGATGTTTTAATCCTTTAATAGAAGAAGAGAAAAAAGAAAATTTTGATGAGAGGATGTATAATATTTTAGAATTGATGATTGCGACATCATGTGAAGCTTTTGAAATATTACCGATCATTGAATATGAAGATATATTAAGAAATGTATTATATTCAGGAGTTTGGGCAAAATTTGTACAAACACGAAAGAAAAGATTAGGAGAAGATGATGGAAGATCCATATAGAGTATTAGGCATCTCAAGAGATGCAAGTGAAGATGAAATAAAAAGAGCATATCGAAAATTGGCTAAAAAATATCATCCCGATGTGAATAAAGAACCAGGTGCAGAAGAAAAGTTTAAAGAAATTCAAAATGCATATCAACAAGTAATGAATTATAAGAAGAACGGGGGTCCTCAAGATTTTTGGGGAAATAGTGGATATTCTTACGGTGGAGGATATCAACAAAGTTATAGTCAGTCTTATGGAAATGCCACAAATGATTTTCAAGCAGCTGTAAATTATTTAAATGCTGGACAATATCAAGCAGCATATAATGTTTTAGTGAATATTCAAGATCGAGATGCAAGTTGGTATTATTTATTTGCGATTGCAAATTATGGATTAGGAAATCAAATTGCTGCTATGGATGCAGCTGAAAAAGCTTGTCAGATGGATCCTAGCAATCAACAATATCGTCAATTATATGCCCAATTACAAAGAGGTAAAAATGCATATCGAACAATGCAAACTCCATTTGGAGGCATTGGAAATTTATGTTGTTATTTAATGTTATGTAATACATGTTGCGGTGGTAGTGGAATTATGTTTTATCCATTATGTTGTTGTTAAAAAAGAGTATTCTCTCTTTTTTTATGAAATGAATGGTATAAAAAAGAAAATTTTTTAGGATAACAAGACTTATCTAGTGACAATTTAATGAAAAATGCATATACTATAGCTATAGATAGGATGTGATAATATGAATCTTGCGGATGTTATTGTAAGTGGAATTATCATTGGATTACTTATTCTCGCTTTTCGTGCGACAAAAAGTAAAAAGAAAAACGGATGTGGATCATGTTCACAAAATTGTAGTTCTTGTACTGCATTTTCTAATTTGTATGATGATTATAAGAAAGACCGTATAGATGAGGAAAAGTGATGTTTGTCACTTTTTTTGTGTTATAATGAAAAAAAGAGGTGATTGGATGCTATTACAATATAAGGAGCATATACCAAAAATTGATTCATCTTGTTATATTAGTTCGAATGCATCTATTATTGGAAATGTTAGTATACATAAAAATGCGAGTGTTTGGTTTAGTGCTGTGATTCGTGGAGATCAAGATTGTATTGAAATTGGTGAATATAGTAATGTTCAAGATAATTGTACACTCCACACAGATCCTAAACATCAATTATATATTGGAAAAAGAGTAAGCGTTGGACATAATGCGATTTTACATGGATGTCACATAGAAGATGAAGTTTTAGTTGGTATGGGAGCTACTATTTTAAATGGTGCAGTCATTGGAAAGCATTGTATTATTGGGGCAAATGCTTTAGTAACTGAGAATATGAAGATTCCAGAAGGAAGCGTAGTGGTTGGTTGTCCTTGTAAAGTTATAAAGCAAATAAGTCAGCAACAAATTCTATCAATTATTCAAAATGCAGAACATTATGCTACATTAGGGAAGGAATATAAGGTGATTGAAAATGGATGCGAATAAAAAAGAAATTATAAAGATTCATTTAGAAAAATGTAAAAAAGCACTTGAAGCGAATGGTATGAAAGCATATATTGTAGGTGATCAAAAAGAAGCACAACAACTTGTATGTTCCTTCATTGAAGATCATACGCTAGTTTGTGATGGGGGAAGTAGAACATTGGCAGAAACTGGAATCATTGATTTTTTACAAAAAAGAGATATTACATATCAAACACATAACACTGCATCATTATCTAGAGAAGAAAGTGATGAAGAAGCAAGAAAAGCATTTTATTCAGATACGTTTATTTGTAGTTCGAATGCAATTACCTTAGATGGTTCATTAATTAATGTGGATGGACACGGAAATCGTGTGAGTGCAATGATTTTTGGACCAAAACAAGTACTTGTGGTTGCAGGATATAATAAAGTTGTTGATAATGAGGAAGCAGCGAAAGAGCGTATTCGCATGATTGCAGCACCAATGAATAGTACTCGTTTACATAAACAAACACCATGTCGTAAATTAGGCAATTGTATCGATTGTCACAGCAAAGACCGAATTTGTTCAAGTTATGTAAAAATTAATTATGATCGAGAAGATCGTATTCGTGTGATTTTGATTGCTGAAGAATATGGATATTAAATAGAATAAAAACATCACTTATTTCCATACTATATATGAAAAGGAGTGATGTTTTTTGTTTGAACATAAGAAGAATTTATTACATCCAGTAAAGGTAGAAAAGCCAAATCCACAGTATGCAGTATTAATGCAAGAACAACTAGGAGGATGTAATGGAGAAGTAAAAGCTGCAATGCAATACATATCACAAAGTTTCCGTGCGAAAGATAAAGTATTTAAAGATTTATTTTTAGATATTGGTACAGAAGAATTGTGTCATATGGAAATGGTTGCGGAAACAATCAATTTGTTAAATGGTGACAAAGTAGACGCAACTAAAGTAACCTCAGGAGAAATTGAAACGATGACAACATTTGGATTAAACCCAGCATTAATTAA
This sequence comes from Longicatena sp., assembly GCA_020025055.1. Taxonomy (GTDB): domain Bacteria; phylum Bacillota_I; class Bacilli_A; order Erysipelotrichales; family Erysipelotrichaceae; genus Longicatena_A. The sequence goes on along the minus strand of JAHHST010000053.1, from coordinate 676 downwards.
TTCGAGTGGACATCCTTGGACAGCAGATTATGTAACGGTAACTGGAGATTTAGCAGCTGATTTACTTGCGGATATTGCAAGTGAGCAGCGTGCAAAAGTAGTGTATGAGTATTTACATCGACAAATTAAAGATCCATATGTACAAGAAACAATTATGTTTTTATTAGAACGTGAAGAAGCACATAATGCATTGTTATGTGAAGCATTAAATAAAATTACTGATGATGGAAGTAATCGAAATTTTGGTATGAGTGAAGATAGTCGTTTATATTTTGATTTATCAAAACCAAGAAGATATTTTGATGATCCTAATCCACAACCAGTAGAAATAAAAAGAGATAAACATTCATCATGTTGTAAAAAAAAGAAGTAATAAAAAAATGATTCCTATGTGTGATAGGAATCATTTTTTGTTAGATTGTATATTTAATCAGCTAGTACAACTTCTTTGATACCTTCTACTTCATCTTTTAAAATAGCTTCTACACCATCTTTTAATGTGCTTCCAATGGACATACATCCAACGCAAGCACCAAGTAAACGAACTTTGACGATACCATCTTCATAAGATACAAATTCTAAATCTCCACCATCTCTTTGAATATAGGGACGAATTTGTTCAATAACGATACGTATTTGATATTCTTTACTATTTTTATCCATAGTGTCACTCTCT
>JAHHST010000052.1 GCA_020025055.1 Longicatena sp. | reverse complement strand
ATGGGTGATGAAAAGATAAGAACAAATGATGAATCATTTATATAAATAATGTATATGGTTAATAATTAATGAAAGTGAGATGGTCTTGTATTGATTACAGATTTTATAATTGTAACGATGATGTAGGATAGACAACAAGCTGTTAATAGGCCTAAGATAGATACTATGGTTTTCATCATTTTCTTCACCTTCTTTATCTAAGATAATGATATAAGATATTGCATAAAGGTGCTGTTATATAAATGGAAATGGTGAAAATTTTTTGTTAAGAAAATATAAAATAATTGATAAGCTGAGAAATATATTCAATGAAAAATATTTAAAGAGGTGGCTTGTATTTGAATAAAATCTGAAAAAATGATTTAATATTCTTTACATCCAAATATAAAACGTTATAATTTTTATGGATGAAATTGAATCATTCAGGATATATTTATAAATATACCGTCATGATTTTAAATATAAAAGATAGAACTTAAGAAGGATTAGCATATGAAACAAATAAAAATACATTCATTAGAAGAAACAGAAGCATTAGGATTGCGTATTGCATCTTTGATGGAACCAGGAATGTTAATTACATTAACTGGGGATTTAGGTGCGGGAAAAACAACCTTTACGAAATCATTAGGAAAAGGGTTAGGTGTCAAAAAGACCATTAATTCTCCTACGTTTACAATCTTAAAGATTTATCAAGGAAGAATGCCTTTATACCATATGGATGTTTATAGACTTGAAGGAATTGAACAAGATTTAGGATTTGAAGAATATTTTGAATCCGATGGTGTATGTGTGGTAGAGTGGCCGAATTTTATCGAAGATCAGTTACCGAAAAATAGATTGGAAATTGATATTCGTCGTATGGATGAAAATAGTAGAGTGTTTAATATTTCTGGTATTGGTGAAAAATATAGTAAGATTGAGGGGGAATTGTAATGAAAACATTATGCATGGACAGTGCCCATAAAAATTTAGTAATCGTGTTATTGGAAGATGGCGAAATTAAAGCATCCTTTCAAGAAGCATGTTGGAAACAACAAAGTGAGACGTTATTTCCAACACTAATCTCATTGATGGACCAAGTTGGTTGGGATGCCGATGATTTAGATGAAGTTGTAATTACAGATGGTCCAGGAAGTTATACAGGAGTTCGTATTGCGATGACTGTTGCGAAGGTTTTATGTACACGTAAACATTTACCATTGTATTGCATTAGCACTTTACAATTATACGCAGGACTTGATGAGAATACATTTGTTATGTTAGATGCTAGAAGTAAACGTGCATATACAGCATTGTTGAATAAAGGTGAATTTGTTGAAGCAGAAAGCATTATGACATTAGATGAAATTAAAGAGTATGTGGAAAACAAAGATATTCGTGTAATAGGTGAAAGTGAATTGATTGATTTTCCACATATCGATATAAATTTTGTGGAAAACTTTAAACAGTTACGTCCATTGGCAAGAAAAGTGGAAAACGTACATACCTTAACACCTCGTTATTTAAAAGAAACGGAAGCTTATTTGGTAAAATAGTATGATACGTAAAATGCAGGTAGAAGATATTGATGATGTAATTCAAATTGATGCAGTATCTTTTCCAGTTCCATGGAATAAAGAACAATATTTATATGAACTAGAAGGAAATGAGTTTGCTCAGTTATACGTCTTAGAAGAAAATCATAAGATTATAGGATATGTTGATTTTTGGATTACATTTGAAATTTGTCAATTAGCTAAAATTGCAGTAGATCCCAATTATAGAGGTCATAAAAAAGCACATGAATTAATGGATGTGATGATAGAACAAGCAACTTCTAAGGAATGTGAAACAATATCTTTAGAAGTACGTGTTTCTAATCAAGCAGCCCATAAGTTATATGAAGCATATGATTTTATTAAAGTAAATGTACGTAAAAATTATTATCAAGATAATGGGGAAGATGCGGATTTACTTGTAAAGGCAATAGGAGGGTTTTAAATGAAAGATACTTATATATTGGCAATTGAATCAAGTTGTGATGAAACAGCAGTTGCGATTATTAAAAATGCAAAAGAAATTGTATCTAGTGTAGTAGCAACACAAATTGATGTACATAAAGATTTTGGAGGAGTTATTCCTGAAGTTGCAAGTAGAATTCATGTTGAAAATATATCAATGGTAATTGAAGAAGCATTGACGAAAGCAAATATGGATGTGGAAGATGTAGATGCAATTGCAGTTACAGAGGGTCCTGGATTAGTTGGTTCTTTACATGTTGGGGTACAAGCAGCAAAAACACTAGCTTGGGCATTTCATAAACCACTTGTTCCAGTACATCATATTGCTGGTCATATTTATGCAAATCAATTGATTACAGAACTACAATTTCCATTAATTGCAGTTGTTGTATCAGGTGGACATACCGAATTAGTATATATGAAAAATGAATGGAGTTTTGAAATCTTAGGAACTACCCAAGATGATGCGATTGGTGAAGCTGGGGATAAAGTAGGACGTGTTTTAGGATTACCTTATCCAGGAGGTGTTTATGTTGATCGTATTGCAAAAGATGGAAAGCCTATTTATGAGTTAGCAAAACCAAAAACGGAGAATGATTTAGATTTCTCTTTTAGTGGATTAAAGAGTAGTGTTTTACAATTTATTGATCGCTGTAAACGCAAAGGTGTAGAATTCAAACCAGAAGATTTGGCAGCTTCTTATCAAGAAACTGCATTTGAAGCTTTATTGCTAAGAGCGAGAAAAGCATTGGATGAATACCAACCAAAACAAATGGTATTAGCAGGTGGAGTTGCAGCAAACTCTTGCTTACGTAAAAAAATTACGGAAGATTTAGCAAATGAATATCCAAACGTGGATTTTGTTATTCCACCATTATCATGCTGTACAGATAATGCAGCAATGATTGGTGTTGCAGGTACCGTTGCCTATTTACATGGAGAACGTGCTGATTTTTCATTAACGGCAAATCCGGGAATGGAATTAGAAAGAGAAAGTGAATAAACGATTCTAATGGATCGTTTTTCTTTTTTAGGAGGTGTGTTATGGAGTATTGGGACATTTATTTAGCAGATGGAAGCAAAACAGATAGAAAGGTATTGCGAGGAAATGCTATGAAGGATGGAGAATTTCATTTGGTTGTACATATCGCAATCTATAATCCAGAAGGAAAATTACTAATTCAAAAACGAACACCGAACAAAGAAAGTTTTCCAGGTTATTGGGATTTTGGTGTAGGGGGTAGTGCAATCAGTGGGGAAAATTCACAACAAGCAGCACATCGTGAATTATTTGAAGAAGTAGGAATTGACCATGATTTTACCAATCAAGTTCCATTATTTCGTAGTTATGGAGTACATTCATTCGTGGATTTTTATGTGATCCAATATGATGCAGAAGCTTGTGATTTTAAATTACAAAAAGAAGAAGTTGAAAAGGTAAAATGGGCAACACAAGATGAAATTTATGAAATGATGGATCATAAAAAATTTATCCCTTATCATAAGGCTATATTAGAGGTTATAAGGGATATGAAGATGAATCGTGGATTGCATCAAAAAAGTAAAAGTATGAAATAGTTCATAATGATAAAATGTTCACAAACAATAATAATTGTGATATAATTTTACTAGGTGATGAAAAAATGGCAGAAAAAAATGTACCAAAAGCAACACTTCAAAGATACCCTGTGTATTTAAAAGCACTACGTAAACTGAAGCATTCTGGAATGGAAAGAGTCATGTCAAAGGAACTTGCGAATGTTGTAAATATTGAACCTACAACAATACGTAGAGACTTTTCTTTTCTTGGAAATTTAGGAAAACAAGGGTATGGATATGATGTCAATAAATTAATTGACATATTTAATCAACAGCTTGGAATGGATTTTGATGAAAAAATTATTCTAGTTGGAGCTGGTAATATGGGTAGAGCATTGATGAAGTATAATAAATGGGATTATGTTGTTGGAGAAATCGCCTGCGCATTTGATATTAATCCAGATCGACAAGGGGTACGATTTGGAATTCCTGTTTATGATATTAATGAATTAGAAGAGCGTTTTCCTGAAGGTTGTCGAATTGCAATTTTAGCAATCAGTGAAGATATACAATCGACAGTAGATCGTTTAATCAAATGTGGAATTACAGGATTAGTTGATTTTACGCATGAACATATACAAATTCCAAAAGGGGTTGTATTAAAGAGCGTAGATGTGGTATCATCTATACAAGAACTTGTTTTTGAAACAAACAGTTTAAATGTAGAACGTTGAAGCAGAACAATAAAGGAAAACAAAGGATAGCGAATTCGGGATGGTGTAAGCCGAAGCCAAATGTTTCTTTATATGAACAACTGTGGAGTTGAATCGGAGAAATAATAGTAGACGATTCCGTATAGGATAGCGTTAAATCCATAAGCAAGATGTCTGTTATGTAGGTAACAGGAATCAGGATGGCACCGCGTAATATTACGTTCCTGAAAAGGAACGTTTTTTTATGTTCCTAAAGTCATTTATAGGAGGAAATAATATGTTTGAATTTATGACTATTCGTGAACTATATGAAATAGTTTTAAGTGGATCACATGTAGAATTGGATAGTATGGAATATGTACAAATCCAAGGTTGGGTCCGCACAAATCGCTGCAGTGGAAAATTAGGTTTTATTGAATTAAACGATGGAACATATTTCCGCAATGCTCAACTTGTTTATCAACAAGAAGTTAAAAACTTTGAAGAAATTAAAAAATTCCCTACAGGAGCAGCTGTTACAGTTACAGGTAAAATTCAATTGACTCCAGATGGAAGACAACCATTTGAAATTGCGGTAACAGAAGCTGTCTTAGAAGGAGATTGTGATCGTGATTATCCATTACAGAAAAAACGTCACAGTTTTGAATATTTAAGAGAAATTCCTCATTTACGTCCACGTGCAAATACATTCTATGCGATTTTCCGTTTACGTTCTGTATTATCAATGGCAATTCATGAATTTTTCCAAAATCAAGGTTTCGTATATGTACATACTCCATTGATTACAGGAAATGATGCAGAAGGAGCAGGGGAAACTTTTACAGTTACTACAAGAGATGATGCAAAATATGATGAAGATTTCTTTGGAAAACACGCATCATTAACAGTATCAGGACAATTACATGTAGAAGCATTCGCAATGGCTTTCCGTGATGTTTATACATTTGGACCAACATTCCGTGCGGAAAATTCAAATACAACTCGTCATGCGAGTGAATTCTGGATGATTGAACCAGAAATTGCATTTGCAGACTTAGAAGATGATATGGAATTAATCGAAGATATGATTAAATACTGTATTGATTATGTATTAGAAAATGCACCAGAAGAAATGAAATTCTTCAATAGTATGATTGATAAAGAATGTATTGAACGTATTACTAAAGTACGTAATAGTGAATTCAAACGTATGACATATACAGAAGCAATTGAATTGTTGAAAAAAGCAGATGTGAAGTTTGAAAATAATAACATTGAGTGGGGAATGGACTTACAAAGTGAACACGAACGTTACTTATGTGAAAAAGTGGTAAATGGACCAGTATTCTTAGTTGATTATCCAAAAGATATTAAAGCATTCTACATGCGTATGAACGATGATGGAAAAACAGTTGCAGCTTGCGACTTATTAGTTCCAGGTGTTGGTGAATTAGTTGGAGGAAGCCAACGTGAAGAAAGATATGATGTTTTAGAAGCTCGTATGAAAGAAATCGGAATGGAAAACGAAAGCTTACAATGGTATATGGACTTACGTCGTTACGGAGGATGCAAGCATGCTGGATTCGGTTTAGGATTTGACCGTATGTTAATGTATTTAACAGGTATGCAAAATATCCGTGATGTGGAACCATTCCCACGTACACCAAGAAATTTAGTATTCTAGAAACATAAGATCTTCGAATTTTCGAAGGTCTTTTTCCATGTTCGAAAAAAAGTATTGCAAATATTACAAAAATGTGATATTTCATTATAACGATTGAGGTAATAAAAAATATCTTTTATAATGGAGATGGTGATAACATGGATGAATTTATTTTGAAAACACGTAAAGATGGAACACAAATAACTTTAAAAGCATTACAGGCAAAGTTATTAGAAATGTTGAAAGATATTGATGTAGTATGTAGAAAGCATCAAATTACATATTGGCTATCTGGTGGAAGTGCCCTTGGTGCTATTCGACATCAAGGTTTTATTCCATGGGATGATGATATGGATATTGCGATGATGTATAGTGATTATTGTCGATTTTTGGAAGCAGTAAAGGATTTAGATTCTAATAAATATATTGTGCAAAGCTTTGAAACACATAAAGAGTATAATGTTACTATTCCTGCTATGAAGATTCGTTTAAAAGGAACATACTGCAAGGAATATAATTATTTGTTAAGAAACAAATGTAAAGATGGTGATGGTATTTTTATCGATGTTTTTATTGTGGATTATGTTAGTGAAGATAAAAAAATCGATATTAAATGGCGAAGAAAGAATACGTTGTTGATGGTTTTAATTGTATTGTTAGAAAATTTACATATAAATCCATTGCGCTTAAAAAATAAATATGTAAAAAACGCAAGAGATTATGGAAAAATGAATCAAGGTAGTTCGTTGGTTGGTTATGATTTAACATGGTGTTTTACTCCTGTGAAAAAACCAATTGTATATAAAAAAGAAGATGTTTTACCAGTAAAATATGTTCCATTTGAGGATACGATGTTTCCTGTGGCAAATCATCCTACAGAATATTTGAATCAAGAGATATCAGTAAATCATATGTCTTATCCTCCTAAAAAGGAGCAACAACCAAAACATATGAAAGATATTGATTTTTAAAAAAGCAAAGGAGGAAAATATATGGCGTTCTATGTACCAAAACAAAAAAGTAAGTATATAAATTGGAAAATTTTAATTCCAATCATTGCGGTTATTTTAATCATTGGTTATTTGGTGATAGGACTTCTATTACCTTCTAAAAATGATGAAAATAAAATTTCGATTTGTGGATTAAATAATGAAAAAAGTATTGCGAAGTTATCAAAAAATTATAAAGATGTTTTGATGGTAAAGGATTACTTCTATTATGGGGAGTCTTTGAATTTATATGAGGATACGTATGGTCCAGAAATGAAAGATTCTTTAAGTGGAAAAACAGTAGAGTTAAAAAATATTTGTAACGGAGAAATGTTTTCCACTACAATTGAGAGTAAAGTGGATCAAAAAGTAGCTTTAGATGAAGTAGAACCAGGATTATATGAAGTATATATAGTAGATCATTTAGTGAAAAAAAGAGTTGCGTTTGATAAAGCATTAGCATCGAATTCTTTTACTACTGCGCAAAGAAATGGAAAAGTACATCGAATCTCATTAATTGCAGATAAAGATTTATTAAAAGAATATAACAAGACACTAGATGATAATTATTTGTTTTTACAGGTAAGTGAAGAAAAACCAAAGAAGGATGAAATTGATGTATTAATTGATCCATATGGAATGAATACAGATTATAATTGGATGCCAGATGAAGGAATTAAAGCAAATGGACTTGTGGAAAATGATGAATTATATGAAGCTGCGCAAATTTTGAAAAATGAATTAGAAAATGTGTACGGATTACGTGTAGGTATTTCTAAAGATTTTAAAGATGAAATCGGTAGAGCATATGGAACCGATGGAAGAATTGCGAAAGGCTATAAACAAAATGCAAAATATTATATTTTCTTACGTTTTAATAGTAATGAAAATAAAGATGTACGTGGTATTTTAGTTAATCATAGTTATTATGCAAGTAATCTACTTGCTAGAAACGTGATTTATGGGTTGGAAAAAAATTTAAATGCTTCTTTAGCTGTTCAATATTTTGGAGACGATCCAGGAATTTCAGATGGTCTGTTATTGAAAGGAAAAGATGGAAAATTAATTTACGATGATAATTTATACCTAAGAGAAGCTGGTGGAAAAGCGACTTATGCAGCGAAGTTCTCTGATAAAAGTGAAAAAGAAAACGCAGAGTTTAAAGATGCAAATGGTATGAACGGAATGGAAATAGATTTAGGGTATTTATCAAATAAAGAAGATGTAGAATTCTGGAAACAGAATAAAGAAAAAATTATGAAGCAAATTGCACTATCCTTTGCAGAGGGTATTAATGCAAGTAATACAAACGAATAGGTAGGTGTAGTGAATGAAATATCAAATCCATAAGGGATGTAAATATTATGGCCCAACAACTGTATTTGAAGATATTCAATTCGAAATACGAAATAATGAAAAAATTGCGATTGTTGGACGTAATGGATGTGGGAAAACAACGTTGTTAAAGGCGATTGCGAATGTAGAACCATTAGATCGAGGAGAAATTCATAAAGAGAATAATTTGACAATTGGTTATTTACAACAAACAACGTTTGCCGATGACCATGCAAAAGTAATTGATGAATTAGAGCAAGCATTTTATTATGTAAAGTCTATAGGAAAACAATTAGAAGAAGTTAGTGATCAGATGATTTATGATCATAGCGAATCTATTTTAAATCGATATGCAAATCTTCAACAGCAATATGAAGAGTTAGGTGGATATACGTATCATAGTGATATGATGAGTGTATTTACAAAGTTCGGATTTCAAGAAGAAGATTTAGAACGTGAAATTGGAACATTTTCAGGGGGACAAAAAACACGATTAGCATTTGTTAAATTATTACTGAGTAAACCAGATGTTTTATTATTGGATGAACCTACGAACCATTTAGATATTGATACCATTGAGTGGTTAGAGGGATATGTAAAAAGATATCCAAAAGCAGTTGTAGTAGTTAGTCATGACCGTATGTTCTTAGATGATGTTGTAGATGTTGTATATGAATTAGAATATGGAGTTATGCGGCGCTATGTGGGAAACTATACAAATTATGTAAATACGAAAAAAAGTGATGTTGAACAACAAAAGTCAGCATATGCAAGACAACAAAAAGAAATTCAAAGAATGGAAGAATTGATTGAAAAGTTCCGTTATAAGAAGAATAAAGCAGCATTTGCACAAAGTAAAATAAAATATTTAGATCGTATGGAAAGAATTGAAAATCCAGATGTAGATAATAAAACATTTCATGCACATTTCACTCCAAATGTAAGAGGTGGAAAACGAGTGCTAGAAGTAAAGAATTTGAAAATTGGATATGATGTTCCATTATGTGAAATTAATATTGATATATTACAAGGACAAAAAGTAGCGGTAATTGGTCCTAATGGAAAAGGAAAGTCAACTTTCTTAAAAACAATTATGGGGGATATTCCACCATTATCTGGAAATTACTTATTAGGACATCAAATTGAAGTCGGATATTTTGATCAAGAGTTATCACAATTTAATCCATATAATACGGTTCTTGAAGAAGCATGGAATGATTTTAGTGATTTAAATCGTACAGAAATACGTACGGCATTAGGTTGCTTCTTGTTTAGTGGAGAAGATGTGTTCAAAACAGTGGATTGTTTATCTGGTGGGGAAAAAGTTCGATTATCATTTGTAAAGTTGATGTTATCACATCCAAATTTCTTAATTATGGATGAACCTACGAATCATTTAGATTTGATTGGAAAAGAAGCATTGGAAGAATCATTGCAAGATTATGAAGGAACCATGTTGTTTGTAAGTCATGATCGCTACTTTATTTCAAAACTTGCAACGGCAATCTTAGTGATTGATGGGGAACACGCAACATATTATCCAATGACATATAACGATTATATGCATAAAAATGAACAAAATACGGTTCAAGAAACACCAACCGTGAAAAAAGAAACAAAAAAACCAGTTCGAAATATTAATTATGCAAGAGAAATCAAAAAATTAGAGAAGAAAATAGAGGAAAAAGAAGCAGAATTAGAAGAATTAAGAGAACTTCGATTTGACCCTGAATATTATCATGATTATAAGAAGATGAGTGAATTGGATAGTAAGATTGATGATGTACATAATGAAATAGAACACTATATGGAACAGTGGGAAGAATATAGTGAAGCAATAGAATAAAATATAAAATAAGTTTTATTTCTGTTATGATATAAAAGAGGTCCTGTAAAATGAAAGAAGATATGATTGTAGATATAAAGAAAGCGTGTTGTGTTGAACTTATATGTATGCCACTATTTTTATATACATATACACCAGATTTATTATGCTTTTGGATAATACTAATTTTAATGGATAGTTATATATTAAAACATGTTCATTTTATAGAATTTATGAAACAAATAGACAAAATTTCGAAAAGAGATCAAAATACATTGCATGCGTTATCTTTTGGAATTTTGTTAGCAATTATTGTGATAGCATTTAAAAATATTAAATTAGCAGGATATTTGCTTTTAAATGATATAATCGTTGATGGAATTAGTATTTTATATGACTTTAATAAAATCAAAAAAG
>JAHHST010000051.1 GCA_020025055.1 Longicatena sp. | reverse complement strand
TTACTTGAATTTTAAATTAAATATATAAATATTTTATTAAATTTTTACATCTCTATTATATTGTACCGAAATATGCAGTTTGTTATAATTTTATTATAACAAAGAAGGTGAATTTATGCTTTATAATATTTTACAATTTAATGGTCAATGGCGTTCATATCAAAAACGTGTATTAGATCACTTTGACTCTCATATAAATGATAAAAAAATTCATATTGTTGCTGCCCCTGGTTCTGGTAAAACAACCCTTGGAATTGAACTTATTAAAAGATTAAATAAAACAGCACTAATTCTTGCACCATCCATTACCATTCGAGAACAGTGGGTACAAAGAATTTGTGATGCTTTTTTACTGCAACCTGAGCGAAAAGATCAGTATATCTCACAAGATTTAAGACAACCAAAACTAATCACAGTTGTTACCTATCAAGCATTGCATAGTGCAATGACACAGAAACAAGAAGAACTAAGTGATGATGATACATCCATCAAAGAAATCGTAGACTTTCAAAATTTTGATTGCATTTCTTGTTTTAAAGAATGTCACTTGCATACACTATGTTTAGATGAATGTCACCACTTAAGAAATGAATGGTGGAAATCTTTAGAACTCTTTAAAAAAGCATTTCCAGATCTTTATACAATTTCCCTAACTGCTACTCCGCCTTATGACGAAACTTTACAAATGTAGTTACGTTATACGAATATGTGTGGAGATATTGATGAAGAAATTACAATTCCCGAATTAGTAAAAGAAAGCACATTATGCCCACATCAAGATTATGTGTACTTTAATTACCCCACAAAAAAAGAACATGCTGAAATAAAAAAATTCAATGAACATTGTTTCATGTTTATGAAAGAACTACTAAACGATGAACAATTTACGAATATCATTAAACATCATCGTTTTTTTAAAGAAGAAGTGTCTTATGAAGAATTATTAGAACATCCTAGTTACTTATCTTCACTGTTAATTTTTTTAAATGAAAAAAATATTGATGTACCTAAGAAATTTCAAACATTACTTGGTGCCACTAAATTAGAGAAATTATCATTAAAATGGTTAGAAATCATATTACAAAACTTCTTATATGATGATCCTAATTCTTTTTATGTAGATGATGATTATCGTAAAAATCTTTTAATCAAAATGAAAGCAAACGGATTGATAGAGCGTAAAAAAGTATGTTTACAAATGAATGATGCAATTCAAAAATTGTATACACGCTCTGTTGGAAAATGTGAAAGTATCAAAGAAATTGTGAAACACGAATATTCACAGCTTCATGATCATTTACGATTATTAATATTAACTGATTATATTCGTAAAGAATATGAATCTTCTTTAGGTGATGATTCTAAAGACTTTTATCAATTAGGAGTACTTCCTTTCTTTGAGCTAATTCGACAAGATAATAAAAAAATCAATCCAAATTTAAAATTAGGTGTTTTATGTGGAACGATTATCATCATTCCTAAAGAAGCAAAATCTGCATTATTAGAACTTGTAGAAGATACTGCTAAATTATCTTTTACTCCTGCTGGTAAATTAGATGATTATGTAAAAGTAGAAATTAATGGAAATCAACATTTTATTACCGAAGCCATAACAAAGCTGTTTGAACAAGGAGCTTTTCAAGTATTAATTGGGACAAAGTCTCTATTAGGAGAAGGCTGGGATTCTCCATGTATTAATTCTTTAATCCTTGCAAGCTTTGTAGGTTCCTATATGTTAAGTAATCAAATGCGTGGTCGTGCAATTCGAACCTACCAAAAGGATCCAAATAAAACAAGTAATATATGGCATTTAGTATGTGTAAATCCGAATGATCTAGATTCGGATGAGAATATGAGTGAAGACTATTTAACCTTAAAAAAAAGAATGGAACATTTCCTAGGATTACACTATGAATTAGATACGATTGAAAGTGGAATTGAACGATTATCTATTCTTAATGTACCATTTACATCATCAAATATTAAAAAAATAAATAAACAGATGTTATCCATGTCTTCAAAACGAAACTTATTAAAAGAACGTTGGAATAAATCATTAACCATTTATGAAGAAATAGAAATTGCCGATGAAATAGAAATAAAAGAAAAAAATATTCCAGGAATTCTATTTTTTGATGCATTACGATTATGTATGATTATTGGTACTGTTGGTGTTTTAGGATGCATTGTAATGTTGATTCTATTCACTATTTTTCCAATTTCGTCCATTTTAAATATATTAATTTTCCTACCTTATGTTACTTTCTTTGTCATTTCTTTATGTATTTCATTCAAAAAATTATATACTTATCGAAATCCTTTACATCAACTACAAGCATTTGGAAATGGAATATTAAAAGCACTCCAACAAATCAGTTTAATAGATTCTATGCAATGTAGAGTTGTTGTAGAATCAAATCCTCCTTTTCAACTTATTTATTTACTAGGTGGCAGTGGCCATGATAAAGCAATTTTTTCAACATGTATTGATGAGTTGTTTACACCGATTGATAATCAACGATATATTTTATATCGCAACAAACATCGAAAAAATATACAAAATTATTTTCCTATTCCTGATTGCTTCTCAAAACGTAAAGAAGATGCAATTTTATTCGCATCAATTATGAAACCCTATATTGGAAAATATGAAGTCATCTATACTCGAAATGAACAAGGAAGAAAAATTTTATTACAAGGAAGAATGTATGCATTTACGAATAAACAAGAGCGTTGTATTTCTAAAAAGAAAGTAAAAAGTGCCTTAGAATAATACATTTCTTACCAAGTAAACATTGACTAGCCATCACATCAATATGATGTTGATGGTTTTTTTACATTCTTACATGAGATAAAAATTCTTTATCATCAAACTATTTTGTCTTAGCCTTACTTTTAAGAACTTCGTTAGTGTTCCATCTTCTTTTAGTGTTTTATAATAAGCTTTCACTTCTTTATCTTTTGGTAATTCAAGCTAGAAATCTAAATCCGTTATTTTTTGAATTTTATTTCTATTTATACTTTATCATATATTTTTGTAGAAATCTTTTTCGTGTTATAATCATTATGGTGATTTTATGAAAACAATTCATGTAGCTGCTGCTATTATAAAAAAAGAAAATAAGATTTTAACTGCAAAAAGAAATTATGGAGAATTTGTCGATTTATGGGAATTTCCTGGTGGAAAAATCGAACCTAAAGAAACTCCTGAAGAAGCTTTAAAAAGAGAATTAATGGAAGAAATGGATATAACAGTAGATATTCAAGAGCATTTCATAACAATCAAATACGATTATCCAACGTTTCATTTAGTTATGGATTGCTTTCTTTGCTCTTTACAATCAAATGATATAACCTTACGTGTCCACCATTCTTATCGATGGGTTTCCATAAAAGATGCTTTAAACGATCTTAAATGGATTCCTGCAGATGTACAAATCGTACAAGCTTTACAGACAAAATTTGGAAAATAAAATAGATTCTTTTTATGTTACAATTTATTTAAATAATAAATTATACAAAGGAGATAGAATAATTATGAATAAAAAAAAGAAGTTTATAAATGAATTTAAAGAATTTGCCTATCGTGGAAATGTAGTTGATATGGCTGTCGGTGTTATTATAGGTGCTGCTTTTAAAGCCATCGTGGATTCCTTAGTATCCGATGTTGTTATGCCATTTATTGGAATTTTTGTAGATACAACAAGTTTTACTGATATTATCATTAAAATTGGAAATGCAAATATTATGATTGGTAAATTCATTGCTGCAATTATCAACTTTTTAATTATTGCATTTGTCATTTTCTGTATGGTAAAAATGATTAATAAAGCTCATGAAAAAATACAAAAACCTAAAGAAAAAGAACCTGCGAAAGAAGATTTAAAACCAACATCAGAAGATTTATTATCTGAAATTCTAGTTGAATTAAAAAAACAAAATGAAAATATTAAGAATTAATTTTGCCTCTATAGAGGCTTTTTCTTTATTTCCATATCAAAATAATAAAAGTTTAATACATCTATTTACATTCTTAATAATATGTACTATATATAAAGTATAGTATATATTAGGAGGATATTTTATGATTATCACTACAACTCCTCACATTGAGGGAAAAACAATTAAACAATATCATGGTATTGTTTTTGGTGAAGTTATTACTGGTGTTAATATGTTCAAAGATATGGCTGCTGGATTCCGTGATATTTTTGGTGGGCGTTCATCTTCTTATGAAGACGAACTACAACAAGCTAGAGAGGAAGCCTTAAAAGAAATGCAACAACGTGCAAGCGCATTAGGAGCAAATGCTGTTGTTGGTGTAGACATTGACTATGAAGTAATTGGAAATATGTTAATGGTATCTGCTTCTGGTACAGCAGTAAGTATTGAGTAATTTTAAACATAATATTTATAGAAATAAAAACGGAGTGAGTCAAATTAGACTAACTCCGTTTTTATCCTCTATAACGCTTTATTCATTAGAAAAAACCAAATAAAAATCAATAAATGGACTATACAAATACAAGAAATACCCACTTTAAATTTTACTTTTTTCGTTTTATGGTGAAATCGATTCATTCCTAGCAATGCTCCAAAAGAACCTCCTATACCCGCAACCATAAAAAGAGTAAATTCTGATATTCTCCACTGATGACTTTTCGCTTTTCGTTTATCAATTCCAAATAACATATAGGCTAGAATATTAATAATTACTATATATATCATCATAATTCGTTATACTTTTTAGAACATCCTTTTGCTTTTTGCATTTATATTCTCCTTAATTCTTTTTTAATATATCAAATCCATGTATATTTTACAAATATATCATTCTTTATAAAAGTAAGTATTTAAAAGTGTAGATCCTAAGACCTACACTTTGTTTCTATATTTCTTATTTATTATTTCTTTTTTTATTTACTAATACAGCAATGACTGCTACTCCAGAAATAACTAGAATCGCCCATACAATACCTGTATTCGCACTTGCACCAGTATTTACATTTGGATTTGTAACCTCTTGTTGATCTGCATTTTTAGTTTCTAATCCTTTATATGCTTTTTCTAATGTTACAATTGCTTGATCCAATTCTTCTTGTGTTGTATTTTTATCATTTACTAATGCTTTTACTTTTTCTAAAGCGTTTGTAAAGTTTTTCCAAGAAGCATCTGTATAGTTTTTATTTTCTGTCTTTTCATATTGATGAATAATGTCTTTTGCTTTTGTTGTGTCTGCAACTTTCACTAATCCTTTATATGCTTTTTCTAATGTTGCAACCATTTGGTCAATTTCTGATTGTTTTACATTCTCTTTTTGTAACAATGTTTGTGCTTCTTTTAATGTTGCTGTGAATACTTTCCAAGAATTTGGTGTATATTTTGATTCATCTAACGCACTATATTCTTTCACTTTTTCTTCTAATGTAGTTTGATCTACGATTAATGATTCATATGTTAATCCATATCCTCTTTCAAATAATACTTGATCTGTATATGTAGTTGTCTCTGGATCAATCTTTGGAATATTTACAGGTAACTTACCAGATGCTCCAAATACACCTAATGCAACTTCAACACCTGCAACAATATTTGGTCCGTATGCTGCTTTTGAAGTAATTGTTCCACCTGTTAATGCCTCTGTAACATCAACACTTGAACCTTTGCATCCATAAACCGCTAAAATAGCATCTGCATTATCATATAATTGAACATCATATGGTTTATCTACAGACATTACAATTGAAGTTTTTCCATTTTCTTTTGCATATGTTGACCAGTCATTTACTTTACTTGAAAGCCAATGTTTATACAACATACGATCAGCTCTTGAAATTTCTGAATTGATGATATAAGTATCAGCCCAATCTAATTTGTCTTTTAATGACTCAACAGTACTCTTATCGTTGAATCTTACTATATCAACTTCTGCTGTTTCTGGAATTAATCCTGCTTTTTTCGCACGATTCCATCCCATAATCATTTGCGCTCTTTCATTATCATAAGGACATAACATTAATACTTTACTATTTTCTTGCACACGTAATGGTAATGCATTCTTTTCATTTTTTACTACTGTTACAGCTTTTGCGGCAATTTCTCTTTCTAGATTACGATTTTTTTCTCCACCAACAACTGCTTCAGCTTTTTCTAAAGAGTAATCAGATTCTTTCCAATCTAAAATTCCTTTTCTCTCTTTTAATGTTAAAATACGACGACAAGCATCATCTAATCTAGATTCTTTAATATCTCCTGATTTTACTGCTTTTTCTACACCTTCGATAATACGATCTAAATTTTTTACATCGTCTAAGTTATATAAAACAGTTGGCATACAAATAATATCCGCACCAGCACTAATCGCAAGTTTGACAGCTTGTACTTGATCAAATGTATCACTAATACCTTTCATATTCATAGCATCGGTACAAATAACACCATCAAATCCCATTTCACCTTTTAATAAATCAGTTAATATAGGTTTTGATAAAGTTGCAGGAACACTTTCTAATTTTCCTGTTTTATCAGACATTACTTTATGATTATCTAATTGTGGATATAAAATATGTGCAGACATAATCATTTCAATTCCTTGATCAATCGCAACTTTATAAGGCATTAATTCATTATTCATTAATTCTGCTTTTGTTTTATCCACTTTTGGTAATCCATAGTGAGAATCTGTTGCCGTATCTCCATGTCCAGGGAAGTGTTTTGCACATCCAATAACATTGTATTTTGATAATCCTTTAATTGTAGATGAAGCCATTTCTCCAACAGTCTTTGCATCATCACTATAAGAACGTAATCCAATTACAGGATTGTTTGCATTATTATTCACATCTACAACAGGAGCTAAATCCGTATTAATACCAACAGCTTGTAACTCGCTACCAATAATTTCTCCTGCTAATTCTGCATTTTTCGTATCTCCTGTAGCACCTAATGCCATATTTCCAGGAAGTGCAGTTCCAGATCCTAAACGATAAACTGTTCCTCCTTCTTGATCAGCACTAATTAATAATGGGATACCATGATCTTTTGTTGCAGCTTTTTGTAAATCCATAGATAATTTTAAACTCTGCCCAGTTTCTTTAATATTTTGTGCAAAATAAATGATAGACCCAAAATCATAGTCTTCCACAATTTTTTGCACTTGAGGATTCATTGTAGTAAACTCTTTCTTTTCGACATTATCGGTTAGATCCTCATCCCAATAACGAAAATCAACCATCATCATTTGTGTGATCTTTTGTCGTAAAGACATTTTAGATAATAACTGATCTGCGCGTGATTGTGCTTTTACACTCCATGCTCCATTTGGAACTAACATTGCTAATGCAATTAAAGAAATACCAGTTTTCTTTAAAAAATTAGTGTTCATAGGGTTATTTCCTCCTTATTCTAAATACTTCCTATAATTCGTTATATCTATATTTTAACGTAAATTAATAATTTTGCAAACGGTTTCTATTTTTTTCTTTTCATTATAAAACAAACAACTACTAAATATTGTATCTACAATCCTTCCACCTCCAAATAATATACATAAAACTGTGATATTTGTATGAAATACTAAATTCATAATTCCATAATATCCTATATTCACCACAACAGATGCAATCATACTATGCTTTAAAAATAAATATACTGTCTCCATACACTATATAAAATGATACTACCTTTATTAAAATGGCAATAATTGGATATGGATTTCGTATTCCTATTTCATAATATAATATGAGTTTCTAGAAAATTGTTGAAATACGCCAAAAAAGAAAAATAAAACCTAAATCTCTAAATAAAATTCTTCCCTATCCAATAGTTTCTTTGTTCAAAAACTTCTTTCATTATCTTACAAATCCATAATGCATAAATCATCTTATCTAAAATATTTGTCTACCAGAAAATATTCCTATTTTAAGCAATGTTACAATTCATTGATAGTTTTCTTTTCGTAATTCCATTAACCTCATATTGTGGAATTAATGTATAGTTTCCAATAACTAATCCTGCAGCCTTTTCAATTGGTATGATATTAATATAGTTAAATTTACCAATTTTACAAGAAAAAAACAGTGTAAATTCCCATAGAAGTAGCAATGCTAGATTGAATACAATTTGCTAATTTTTCACTTGAATCAGTCACTGCTTTATAAATATGATATAACGATATAACAAAAAATCCCTATAAGGTTTACATAGTAAAAAAGCTTATTACAGAGGACTTCCTCCATAATAAGCATTTCTTAATTATGTATTTTCTTTTTATGTTTACTTTTCTCGTTCATTGAGCTTACTACCATTTTCGTTAATACAAAAAGTGCTAATGTATTTGGTATTACCATTAAGTTGTTAAACATATCCGTTAATTCCCAAACTAAATCATTTGAAATTACTGTACCAATAAAAATAAATAATAACGCTATAATAGAATAGATAAAAACAGCTTTTCTTCCAAATAGATAAGCAACATTAATTTTTCCAAACATATTCCAACTTAAAATTGTTGAAAATGCAAAGAATAACAAACATAACGCAACAAACGATGCTCCAAGATTTTCCCCCATAACTACCCCAAATGCAGTTTGTGCAAGATTTGTTTTGTTTAACACTGTTGATGCTGCTGCCGCTCCACATTCATGTAATGGACCATTTGCCGTATATAAAGTTGAAATAATGACTAATGCATTTAATGTTAAAACAACAAACGTATCAATAAATACACCAATAATTGCCACTACCCCTTGTTCGTGAGCATGTTCTACATTTGCCTGTGCATGGGCATGAGGTGTTGAACCCATCCCTGCTTCATTTGAAAATAATCCACGTTTTGCCCCTTGACTAATTGTTTCTTTAATTGCATATCCCATACTTCCGCCAAGAATTGCTTGTGGTTCAAATGCATATCGTATAATCATCCCAAATGTTTCAGGTAAATATTTCATACGAGCAATTAAAATAAATACTCCTCCTGCTAGAAATATAGCAGCCATGATTGGCACAATCTTTTCAACAACAGCTGCAAGTCTTTGTACATCGCCCAAGAAAATAATTCCACAGCCAATAACCAATGCGATTCCTACAATCCATGATGGAATATGAAATGCTGTTTCAAATGTAGAACTAATTGAATTTGCCTGTGCCATACATCCCATAAATCCAAGTGCTAAAATAATCGCAATTGCGAAAAATCCAGCTAAAAATTTACCAAATTTTCCTTTAAATGCAGCTCGAATATAATACACAGGTCCACCATATATCGTTCCATCTTTTTCCACAACTCTTGTTTTAATTGCTAATGTTGCTTCTGCATAAATTGTTGCCATTCCAAAAAAAGCAATTACCCACATCCAAAATATTGCCCCTGGTCCACCAACTAAAATAGCTCCTGAAGCACCTACAATATTTCCAGTTCCTACTTGTGCAGCAATTGCTGTTGTTAGTGCTTGAAAAGAACTCATTCCTTGTTTCTGTTTTTTTCCTTTAAATGAAATACTTCCAAATACACGTTTTAAACCTTCTTTAAAACAACGAATTTGTACAAAATTCGTTTTAATTGTATACCAAAATCCTATTCCTAGTAATAAAAATACTAAAATATAATTTGATAAATACATGTTAATTTTACAAGTAATTGGGTATAAAAATTCTTCAATTGATAAAAACATATCCATTCCTCCTAAAAATAACAAACGGAGCTACTGAAAATTTCAGTCGCTCCGGAAAAGAAAGTACCGATATGCACAAAAATATAAAAAGTTTGTACGTATCACTCCGTCCTTTTACCTGAGAGATTCAGCATTCAACTGCTTTGCACCTTCGGTACTCATCTACATGAGCTTCTCCAGAGTTACATCCATTCTTAGTCCTCGTTCACATATGAACGCCTGAGAGTTTTACTCCTTCGGCAGGCTTTCGCCATTCCCCTAAGAACTTCGTTTGTTTATTAAATTTTTACTGTGTAAGAATATCATTAAAATTTTTAAAAGTCAATGTTATTATTTTTACCAATACATATTTCAACATCTATTATTTTCATGTTCTTTTATGATATACTAAAAAAAACAAATAAAAAGGAGGTTCGTTATGTTTATCGATGGAACTATTTTTAATTTTATGGACATTATTTTCCCAATTTTCTTCTTACTTGTATTAGGAATTATTTTTGTGAATATTTTCCGTAATATTAGTACCTGGCATAAAAATAATCAATCCCCAAAACTTAGTGTAGAGGCAATCGTTGTATCAAAAAGAACTTCAATTACACACTACAACAATAATGATGATCATATGGGAACATATACAACAACTTCAACAGATTACTATGTTACTTTTGAAGTAGAAAGTAAAGATCGGTTAGAATTTCATGTTTCAGGAGCTGAATATGGATTGCTTGTTGAAGGCGACTGTGGAAAACTAACATTTCAAGGAACTCGTTATTTAAACTTTGAGAGAAATAAATAGAAAAATGCACTTATCAAAATGGATAAGTGCATTTTTTACTATAACTCAAAGATTTCA
>JAHHST010000050.1 GCA_020025055.1 Longicatena sp. | reverse complement strand
AATTATTTCTTTATATGTTAATTTAGCCATAATAAAACCCCTCCAGTTTTGTCCAGTAAAGAGGGTACATATCAGTTCACTTCATAGTCTACGGGTTTTCTTTAAACAAAAAAGAGTTTTTCGATATAATGAAAAACTCTTCCTATTATAATTATTTTACTTTACATTAAATAGAAATAATGCCTGCAAAAAAACTTGCTATAACAATAATTCCTAATACAATACGATAATATCCAAAAACTTTAAAATCATGCTTTTTAATATATCCCATTAAGAAACGAATTACAATAATTGATACAATAAATGCTACAAGCATACCAACTAATAAAATTCCAATTTCCATACTAGTAAATACATATCCAGCTTTTAAAAATTTCAAAATCTTTAATAAACTAGCTCCAAACATAACAGGAATTGCTAAGAAAAATGTAAACTCTGCTGCAATCGTGCGACTTACACCAATCATTAATCCACCTAATATTGTTGCTCCACTTCTAGATGTTCCTGGGAAAATAGCCGCAATTAATTGGAATAAACCGATTTTAAATGAGTCTAGATAAGTAAGTTCGTTTAATTTATGAACTCTAGCATACTGAGTCTTGTTTTTATTTTCAATAATTAAAAATGCAATACCAACTAACACTAACATTGTTGCAACAACCATTGAGTTATACAAATATTTTTCTAAAATATCATCAAATACAATACCTACAATTGCTGCAGGAACACATGCAACTAAAATTTTACCCCATAAATTCATAATATCATATCGAACAAATGGACGATTTTTGTTTTTAAAATTAAATGGGAAAATTTTATTCCAATACAGTAACACAACTGCTAAAATAGCTCCTAATTGTATTACAACTAAAAATACATTCCAAAAATCTTCCGATACATTCATCGGTAATATTTCTTCAAATAAAATCATATGACCTGTAGAACTTACTGGTAACCATTCTGTTATACCTTCTACAATTCCATATAATACTGATTTCAAAATTTCTATTAGCATTATAATCTCCTTTATTTATCTAAATATTCGTGCACCATTTTTTTAAATAATTCCCCTCGAATTTCATAATTTGGGAATTGATCATAACTTGAACATGCTGGTGATAATAAAATAATATCGCCTTCCTCAGCTTTTTTCATAGCTTCATCTAATGCATTTTGCATTGTTTCAACGCAAATAACATTTGAAAAAATAGGTTTAAATTTTTCTTTTGTTTCTCCAAATGAAATACATAACTTAACACGATTATCATATTGTTTTAAATCATCAAAACTAATACCTTTATCATGCCCTCCAGCAAGTAAAATAATATTTTTTTCAAAACTGCTTAAAGCAGCTGTAGTCGCATGCGTATTGGTTGCTTTTGAATCATTATAAAATTTAATTCCGTCTTTTTTACCTAAATATTCTAATCGATGTTCAACAGGGTGGAAATTTGCAATTGTTTCTCGAATATCAGCTAAAGAAACCCCTAATTTGTATGCCATACAAGATGCAATCATTGCATTTGACAAATTATAATCTCCTACAACTGGGAATGTTTTTTCTTCAAATAACATAACATCTCTTAGCCACACACACCCATTTTTTCTATACAAATCGACATCTGTTCGATTTAATGAAAAGTCAATAACCGTACATGGAATATCTTTTGCATATTTCATAACAGTTGGATCATCTACATTACGTAAAAACCAATCATCTTTTTTACTATTT
The DNA here is from genome assembly GCA_020025055.1 of Longicatena sp. Taxonomy (GTDB): domain Bacteria; phylum Bacillota_I; class Bacilli_A; order Erysipelotrichales; family Erysipelotrichaceae; genus Longicatena_A. The sequence continues at coordinate 9,005 of JAHHST010000050.1, read as the reverse complement.
TCATATATTCTCATTTTACTTTCGTAATATAATTCTACACTTGGCATATAATCCAAGTGATCTGGAGCAAGATTACATACAACACTTACCTCTGGAGCAAATGTATCAATTCCAAGCAATTGAAAATTACTTAACTCTAAGGCAACACTTTTTTCCTCTTGTTCATATTCATATGCAAGAGAAGATAATGGAAATCCGATGTTTCCAGCAACTACCGCATTTCCTTTTCTTTGTAACATTTGATATAGCATAGTTGTAATTGTTGTTTTCCCATTTGTTCCTGTAACTGCACCATAATGGAATTTTTTTGCATAGCGATATCCAATTTCAATTTCTGTTAAAATTTGAACATTATGATCAACGAAATATTTAACAAAAGGTACTGTGTACTTGATTCCAGGATTCTTTACAACAAATTCATAGTCATCTCTTTTTAGTTGTTCTGGATGACCGTTTTCGAATACCTCGATACCTAATGAAACTAACTCTTCTTTTTCTTTAATATCTTTCATATCTGTAATTACCACATCATATCCATGACGATGTAATAATTTTGCGACAGCTACTCCACTTTTCGCAGCACCAATAACTAAAACACTTCTTTTCATATTAAATCACCCCTAATAATAAACCTAGAGCCGCAAATATAAATCCTATGCACCAAAACATTAATACAACTTTTGTCTCTTTCATTCCACCTAATTCAAAATGATGATGAAGTGGTGACATACGAAATACACGTTTGCCTGTTAATTTAAAACTTGTTACTTGAATTACTACAGATAATAACTCCATAACAAAAACACCACCAATAATTACTAATAAGATTTCTTGTTTTAAAATCATAGCAGTTGCTGCTAGTAATCCACCTAATGCAAGTGATCCTGTATCTCCCATAAAAATTTTTGCAGGATGCACATTAAATTTTAAATAACCAAGCAATGCCCCTGATACAGCTAATAAAAACATTGCTAAATCATTATTTTTTTGTAACAAAGCAAAAATAACAAATGGAGCAATTGCTATCAACGATGTACCTGCACTTAATCCATCTAATCCATCTGTTAAATTTACAGCGTTGCTTTCACATGTAAACATAAAGAAAATTAAAATAAAGTACAAAAATCCTAATTCTAATGTCATATGTAAAACTGGAATTTGAATTGTTGTTTTCGCAATACTGACATATGCAAAATAAAAAATAATAGCTAACACGCTCTGCATCATAAACTTCATTGATGGTTTTAATCCATCGTTATTTTTCTTTACAACAATTAAAAAATCATCAATAAATCCAATACATGCATAACCCAAATATGCAAATACTACAATCAACATTTCTGGTGTTAAAAATGCTTTAAAATTTAATATAAGCATAACAATAATAGGAACAATTACAAACACAACGCCTCCCATTGTAGGAGTTCCTGTCTTAGCTTTATGACTTTGTGGTCCCTCTTCACGAATACTTTGTCCAAACTTAATCTTATGTAAAAACGGAATTAGTTTTGGCATAACTAATAACGTTAATAATAAACTACATATAAATGCTAATATATATTTTACTTCCAACATAAATCCTCCCTTTCAAGATATGCCCTTACACATTCTCCATCATTAAAATGATAAAAATAGCCATTCATCTCTTGTGTATTTTCATCGCCTTTTCCAGCGATTATTATTATATCACTTTCTATAGCCTTTTTAATAGTATATTTTATCGCAAATTGCCTATTTTCAAATACCTCATAATTTTTATATGGTGTTTTACATAAGTCAAATAAAATTTTATGTGGTTCCTCGAATCTTGGATTATCCGTAGTAAAAATTGCCTTTGTACTATACTTACATGCAATATTGGCCATTTCAATTCGTTTATGTGAATCCCTATTTCCACCACAACCCATAATAATATAAATATTACTTTTACATACTTGTTGTGCAAATAACAATACTTTTTTTATAGCTTGTGCTGTATGGGCATAATCAATCCATACATAAAAAGAATTTCTATTCAAAACTTCCATTCTCCCAGGAATTGAAGAAATCGTACGAGTTATTGTTTGAATTTTTTTTATTGGAATATGAAGCAAATAAGTAACACATATTGCTTCTGCAAGATTATATATATTAAACATTCCTAATAAAGGTGCATAAAATTTCCAATCATTCATATAAAAACTAATATTCTTTTCTGTTAATTGACTATGATGAATGTTAAAATGTGCATCATGAATACCTACTGTAATTATCTTTTTTTGATGAAAATTATATGCATTTTGTAAAATATCATCATCAATATTTATAATTACCCTTCCATCATCCTTTATATAATCCATTAAACTTAATTTTGAAAATGCATAATGAATACGAGTTTTATGAAAATCTAAATGATCACTAGCAATATTCGTATAAACAATATAGTCAAAATTAACAAAACAAATCCGTTGTTGTTTTATTGCATGTGAGCTCACTTCCATTACAATCATTGGGATATGCTCTTGCACTGCAAATTGAAAAAACTGAATTAATTGAAAACAATCAGGTGTTGTGTTTTTGGTTTTATATTCATGTACTCCATCTTCTACAATGTGTGTTCCTATTCTTAAAACTTTTTTTGAACAACATCTTAAAATTTGAGTAATGTATCCTGAAACACTTGTTTTTCCATTTGTTCCAGTAACCCCTATAACAATTAAATTTTTACATATATTTCCATAAAAAGCATTTAATATTTTTGGTATTTTAAATTCCAAATTTTCTATCTTATAGACATTTCTATAATTGATATCGAAATCCTCATCACACAATACAACAGCATCTTTATCTAGAGCTATTCTTATATATTCTTGTTGATGTTCTTTACATTTCTTTCTACAAACAAAAATCCAGTCTTTTTTTACTTCAATCGAATTATCACTAATTCCAACAATCATACGATTATCTCTTGTTTTAATTTTAAACTGTTTTAATAAATCATTTAGTTTTTTTTCCAAGATAAATCCAGACCTCCCCTCCTTCAGGTGGTAGTACAGTACCTTTTTTGGGCATTTGATCTACCACAAAATCTCCTTGTCCATAAAATGTAAATGTAACTCCTTGTTGTAAAACTTTTTCACGTTGTTTTCCTATAAAATTATCTACTATTATGTTTTCTGTTTCTGGCCAAATTATTTTTTTAGGCATTTGCTTCTTAACTTTTTCAATTCCTAAATAGGGCAATATATCTTCATAACAACTTTTTGCAACTGGAGCAATTACAGTACCACCATATAAAATATCATTTTTAGGTGAGTCAGCCGCTATATATAATACAATTTTAGGATTATCAATAGGTGCTGCAGATAAAAAAGAAAGATTATAATTTGTCGTAGAATACACACCATTTTCTGCAATTTGGGCAGTACCTGTTTTACCTCCAATTCGATATCCGTCAATATATGCTTTTTTAGCACCACCATTCGCAACAACACTCTCTAATGCATACTGCATTTTCTTACTTGTATCTTTGCTAATCACTCTTCTTTTTTCAACTATTGGATATTCCATAATCACTTCATGATTCACTGGATTTTGAATGGACTTTGTAATATGTGGTTGATATAAGATACCGCCATTTACAACTGCAGAAAATGCTGTTGCTAATTGAATAGGTGTTACACTAATTCCTTGTCCAAATGCAACCGTTGCTTGTTCTAATTCATTCATTGCTTCTTTTTTAAACATAATTCCTGCACTTTCTCCAGGTAAATCAATTCCCGTTTTTTCACCAAAACCAAATTTTTTTATATAACTGTATTCATTGTCTAAACCCATTCTTCTAGATATTTCTACAAATCCTGGATTACTTGAATTTTCTAACACTTGCAAAAATGTCTGATGCCCGTGTCCTCCGGCTTTCCAAGATTTTATTCTAGCTCCTTGAACTATCTCATATCCTTTATCATCATACGTATCTTTAAACATATCATACAACTTTAATTCTAATCCACTCGCAAATATAATGGACTTAAATGTAGAACCTGGTTCATAACTTTTCCAAATCGGTAAATTATGATTAATTATACTATTATCATATTGTTGATAGTGATTTGGATCAAAATCTGGCTTAGATACCATTGCAAGTATTTCCCCATTATTAGGATTCATTGCTAATGCAAGCGCAGATTTAGGTTCATACCTTTTCATCAAATTATCTAACTCTCTTTCTACAATTTCTTGTATTTTAGAATCAATCGTTAGACAAACGTCCATTCCTTTTCCAGATGCTTCATATTTTTCTTGATACAATTGAACTTTATTTCCCTTTGCATCAAACGGAATATGTAGTGCACCATTTTGTCCTTTTAAAATATCATCATACTGCAATTCTAATCCAGATAATCCTTGATTATCCATTCCTGTAAAACCAAGTACTTGAGCTAAATAATTTCCATGTGGATAATTTCTTAAAGAGTCTTGAACTAAATAAATTCCTTCCATTTCTAGTTTTTCTATTTTTTTTGCTTGGGCATTACTAATAAATTTTCCCTCTGGATATAATTTAATTGTACTTACATGCTTTTTTAATTTTTCTTTAATCACCTTTTCTGATGTATTTAATATATCTGCTAATTTTTTTGATGTATCTTTTACATCGTGTATTTGTGCAGGAACTGCCATAACTGATGTTGCTGGTACATCATGTGCCAGTATATTTCCATGCTTATCTAAAATAGACCCACGAATTCCACTTACAATAAAATCTCTTTGCCATAAATCAAGTGCTTTATTCATAATGTTGGTATGATGAACCATTTGTTCATAACCTAATTTTGCTAAAATACAGCCAAACAATAATAAGCTACATAAAAAGATCACTTGAATTCGCTTCTTTATCTTATGTTTAACCATTTCGACACCTCTATATACTCTATGCGATATGTCCTATAAATAATACAAAAAAAACTTTTATCATTACTTATCGTAACAATAAAAGTCTTTCTTTATTTCAATTTTACTTTAATGATAGAGTCTTTATTCAATGTCGTTCCTGGCTCGATATTTTGTTTATCTACCATTCCACTACCTTTCATTTCGACTTCAATTTGTGTCAGCTTCCAAAAAGCTGTAATGTCTTTTTTTGTCCATCCCTTCATATTAGGCATTGTTATTTTTGCACCATCCGTTAATATAAATACTTTCTGGTTTGTATAAATATTACTATTCTCTTGTGGGAACTGTGCAACTATACTATTTCCGTTACCTATTGTAACAACATCAACTTTTTTATGTTTTAATTTTTGATTAGCATATTCTATACGATGATTTACAAGAGCAGGCATTTTATATTCTTCCCATTCATTGTAATGATTCTTATTATCATTTAATTGTTGTGAAGTTTCTCCAGTAATATTTTCTGCAATTAAAGCTGCTTTCATAGTTTCTTTAAATGGATCTCCACTATATGAAGAATAATCCTTACTATCAAAAATATAGTACACCATTATTTTAGGATCGTCTGCAGGTGCAGCTGCCATAATAGAGTTTGTAAATAAATTTCCATACTGTCCATTTTCATCAGTAATCTCACCAGTTCCAGTTTTAGCAATCACAGAAACATCATCCATTTTATATCTATAGAAACCTGTTCCCTCTTTATCTTCAATAACTTTTCGCATTAATTCTCGTAGATATTCTGAAGTTTCTTGAGTAATTGGATGTCCAATGACTTTAGGTTTATATTGCTTAATAATCTCTCCGTTATTTCCATCAACTATATGGTCTACAACATATGGTTGCATCATTGCACCATCATTAAAAATTGCTGTGTATGCTTGTGCCATTTGCAATGCTGTAACCGATATACTTTGACCAAATCCTGTACTTAATTTTTCAGATGCATATTTAAAATTCATTGATCCTGCTTGATTATATACAAAAGGAATATTGACTTTTTTCGTAAAATTAAATCGGTTGACTACATAATCTTTATATATATTTGGATCCATGTAATTAGTTAATAATTCACATATAGCAATATTACTAGATATTGCAAATCCTTTATCAAATGTTAATGTTCCATGATCCCTACGTTCTGCATCATAAATAGGAATCATCCCGCCTACTTTTGTAGGACTTCTATAAATTTTCCCTTTTTCATCTGTTCCATAATAAAATACACCACTTCGATATGTTTCACCATAAGGATAATGCCCACTATCAATCGCAGCTGCATATGTAATACCCTTCATAACAGAACCTGGTTCATATAAAAATTCACTTGGGACATTTAAATAATTTTTTATATCTCGTTTATTTAAATTAAATGAAGGTAAACTAGCCCAACCTAAAATTTTTCCAGTTTCAACTTCCATAACTAGACCCCATCCATGTTTTGCTTTTGTTTCCTTTACCGTTTTTTCCAGACTTCCTTGTAATGCAAGCTGCACATTTCGATCAAGTGTCATATACACATCATTTCCATTTTCAGCATATTCCTGTGTGTATTTTGTTCCCGGTAAAATATTACCATACATATCTTTTTGATAAACCTCTAACCCATCTTTTCCTTGCAAATATTTATCTAATGTTTTTTCTAATCCCATTTCACCTATAATTCGATTCTTCTTCTCATTAAATTGTGCATAACCAATTAAATGAGATGCAAAATTACCTGTAGGATATGTACGAATCAATGATTTTTCAAACTCAATTCCAGGAAGGTTTAATTTTTCAATACTTTCTTTTACACTGTTGCTAAGATTTTTTCCTTTATATCCAAATTCTGTTTGATATAAACCTTTTTGTCTAGCACTTATCAACGTATTTTTTACATCTTGCTCATCTAAATCTAGTTTTGCAGAAATTGCTTTCGCTGTTGCATCAATATCTTGTACATATGCAGGCTTACCTCCAATTCCTTTTCGGTTTTTATCCATAATAGCTACAAGCGTATACGTATCTTCGTCTTCTGCAATTACTTCTCCACCACGATCGTAAATTGTTCCTCTGTTTCCTCTTAAAACCACTGAATTCGATATATCTGGTTCTTTAAAATCTTTTACATTTACTCCACTTCTAAAGTGAATCGATGTTACCATAGTAAAAAGGACATTCGCTAAAATGATTGTCCCTACTATAATCATAACTATTAACATTTGCAAAATTGTTTTATTATTTCTTCTAGGATTCATAATATACACCTTATTTCTTATGATTTTCATCTCCTAAAATAACCACTTGATTTTGATTCGTTTTAATTCCATCTTCTTCAATCATAGCTAAAACTCTTTCACGATCTTCTAGCTTATTAATTTCAGTTTCTAAACTACTAACTGTTTTTTTCATTTCCCTTACAGTAGTTTCCTTTTCCCCCGCTTTTATAGAAAGGGAATAATTGTATGTTCTTAACATTGTTCTTGCTGATATAAAACATATAATTGCTACTGTCGCTGCTAAACAAGCTATACGATCATATCGAATGATTCTTTTTGTTTTTACTAATTTTGCCCTGGCCATAAAATTCACCTTACCCTTTCTATAATTCTTAATTTTGCTGAATGGCTGCGATTATTCTCCTCTAATTCTTTTTCATTTGCTACAATTGGTTTTTTATTAATAATCTTGTATGGTGCATCTTCAATTTCCGTAGGTAACAAAGGAATACGTTTATCATACTGCTTTGGTTTACTTACTTTCGAAAATGCTTCCTTTACAATTCGATCTTCTAATGATTGAAAGCTAATTACGCAAATTCTTCCACCAACTTCTAACAAATCTAGGCCATCTTGTAATACATCTTCTAATTCCTTCAATTCATCGTTTACAGCAATTCGAATCGCTTGAAATACCTTTTTTGCTGGATGTCCTTTTTTATTTAAAACTTTGGCAGGCAATGCCGATTTAATAAGTTCGACAAGTTCAAAAGTTGTTTGAATCGGTTTTTCAACACGTGCTTGTTCTATTTTTCGTGCAATTTGCTTTGAAAATTTTTCTTCTCCATATGTAAAAAAGATTCGTACTAATTCTTGATAACTCCACGTATTTATTATATCATAAGCACTTAACTCTTGCCCTTGGTCCATACGCATATCTAACGGAGCATCGAATCGATATGAAAATCCTCGATCTGCTTCGTCAAATTGTGGTGAACTTACACCTAAATCTAAAACCATACCATCTATTTTAGTAATATTTCTAGACTGCAATTCTTCTTTTAAATGTGAAAATGAATTATGGATACATGTAAAATTGTTAGAAACTTGTTGTAGTCTTGGAATCGATTCTTCAATTGCACTAATATCACGATCAAAAGCATATAAATGCCCTGTTTTGATATGTTTAAGAATCTCTGAACTATGCCCTCCACGTCCAAGTGTTCCATCTACATATATACCATCTGGTTTAATATTTAATCCCTCAATGCTTTCTTGAAGCAATACGCTATAGTGTTTTGTCATTATAAATACTCCGTTAAACTTTCTGCCATTTCTTCAAATGCATCATCGGAAATTTCATCAATTGATTCCCAACGTTCTTTTGACCAAATTTCCACATGGTTAGCAGCACCAATAATCATGCATTCTTTTTTTAAATCTGCTAATTGTACTAATGAGGATGGAATCAACGTTCTTCCTTGTGAGTCAAATTCGCATATACTAGCTTTGCTAGTCATCATACGAACATACATACGAGCTTCTTTTTTTGTAGTCGGTAGCTTTAAGAGTTGTTCATATATTTCTTCCCATTGCTCCATGGTATATACACTTAAGCATCCATCAAGTCCACGTGTGATTACTACTTTATCCCCTAATTCCTCACGGAATTTTGCTGGAATAATAATACGCCCTTTTTTATCAATATTATGTGCGTATTCACCCATGAACATGATTTCACCCACTTTCCACCACTTTCCACTACAATTCCCCTTCATTATACTATTTATACTACAATTTGTATAGGGTAACTTTTATTAAAATATGTTCCATTTATATCCAAAATCTCTTATTTTCCATAAAAAAAAG
>JAHHST010000005.1 GCA_020025055.1 Longicatena sp. | reverse complement strand
AAATTGTACATATTTATATGATCAAAAATGTACATTTTTATGTTGACATTTATATAAGATTATATATATTGATTGTTATAAAAGAAAAGGAGCGTTAGAGATTGCAATGTTTGATTAAATTATAAAATTACATGTATCTTTAGAATTAATTAAAAAGATTCAATAAAAATACATTTTTTGGAACAGAAAACAGCTCCAAAATTTTTTAATAATTTTAATGAAAACGTATACATTTAATATATTTTGTGATATAATTATCATACTGAAAAAAATATTATAGTTTTAAAAAGGAGTGTATGCAAAATGAATTTAAAAGAAAAATACGGTGAATGGGGTATCATTTTAGGTGCAACAGAAGGTGTAGGAAAAGCTACAGCTGAAAAAATTGCACAAGGTGGTATGAACGTTGTTTTAGTTGGTAGACGTGAAGAAAAATTACATGAATTAGGAAAAGAAATTAGTGAAAAATATAATGTAGAACATTTAGTTATTAGAGCAGATTTTAGTGAAGAAAATGCTGCTGATGAAATTTTTGAAAAAACAAAAGATTTAGACATGGGATTTATGTCTTATGTAGCTTGTTTACATCGTTTTGGAAAATTACAAGATACAGAATGGGAATGGCATCAAAAAATGTTAAATGTTAATATTAATACATTCTTGAAGTGCTTCTATCATTATATGGGAATTTTTACAAAACAAAAACGTGGAGCTGTTGTAAATTATTCTTCTTTAACAGGAGTTACAAGTTCTCCATATAATGCACAGTATGGTGCATGTAAAGCATATATTGCGAAATTGACAGAAGCAGTTGCTTATGAATCAAGAGGATGTGTAGATGTTATGGCTGCTACTTTAGGTTCTACAATTACTCCAAGTTGGTTACAAAATCAACCAGGTGGAGAAGAAGGTAAAAAAGCAATTGCAGCTGCAATGACTCCAGAAGCTGTTGCAGATGAAATCTTTGAAAACTTAGGAAAGGTGCGTTCTTTAGTAGTAGGTGAAAGAAACCGTAAAAATGTTCATCATTGGCATTGTGATCTTACTGCTGATGAAGCTGCAGAATATATGGGTAAATTCTACGAATAATAAGTAAGTAGATAAATGTATGAAAAGTAATCCCTATAGGTGAATAATTCCTATAGGGATTTTTTTGGATAGTGTATATAAAAGCAGTTTTTAAATTTCATAATTTAAAATTTGAAATTTGGTTGACAAAACTAAAAAAAGTTGTAATATATAGATAATTAAAAAATCGTATAGAGGCAGCGATGCAAATGAGTAAAAGTTGGAGCTGACGAGCAATGAAGGCTTTGAAAGGTAACCATCGCCGAAAATAAGTATTTGGTAGAGTATTTATTTGGGGTTATTAGGGAATACCAATAACACTCCTTCATGAATATGAAGAGGAGCTATTTCACACTCAAGTGTATGTATAGAGTCGTGCAATAGCACGACTTTTTTAATAGAAAAGAGGTAAAGAAAATGAAATTTAGAAAATTAGGTTTAGGATTTGTTGCATGTGCAATGTTATTGGCAGGATGTGGAGATAAAGAAACAAATACATCTGAAGTTACAGGAAAAGAAAAATTAGTTGTTGGAATGGAATGTAATTATGCTCCATTCAACTGGCAAACAACAGAACAAACAAAAACAAGTGTTTCTTTAGGTGGTGCAGGATTTGCGGATGGATATGATGTACGTGTTGCTCGTTATATCGCAGATCAATTAGGACGTGAAATTGAAATTAAGAAAATTGCTTGGGATGGTTTAATTCCAGCAATCGATGCTGGAGATATTGATGTTGTAATTGCTGGTATGACAGAACGTAAAGGATTAGATTTTACAGATCCTTATTATGATAGTGAAATGGTTATGATCGTTCGTAATAATGACAAGAAACTTAAAAAAGCGAAAAGCATTCAAGATTTTGGTGGAAAAGCAGTTGTAGGACAAAAGAATACAAATTATGATACAGTTATTGATCAAATTAAAAATGTAAAACATGCGGTTCCAAAAAATAATTATCCTGAAATGGTTGTAGCTTTACAGAAAAAAGAAGTAGATGGAATTACAGCTGAATATCCAGTAGCTGCAGGCGTTGTAGCAGCTAATAAAGGTTTATCAATCGTTAAATTTGAAAAAGGAAAAGGTTTTGATATTGATACAAGTGTTTCTGTAGGAATGAAAACAGGATCAAAAGATGGAAAATTATATAATGCAATTCAAAAAGCTTTAAAAGATTTACCAGAAGAAACTCGTCAACAATGGATGGATGAAGCAGTTAAAAATCAACCAAAAGTAAAAAAATAATAGATAGAGGTAAGTGAAAATGGCTATGGCAGATATGAGTAGTACCTTATCTTCTGCTTGGTATATATTTGAAAGTAACCGTGCAATCTTTTGGTATGGTGTAAAAACAACTTTATATCTAGCGTTATTAGGTACGTTATTAGGATTATGTATTGGTTTAATTTTTGGTGGTATTCGTGCTATTGAAATTGAAGTAAATGATAATGCGTTTGTAAAAGGTTTGAAACGCGTATTACATGCAATCGTTTCTTTATATGTTTGGTTCTTTAGAGGAACACCAATGATGGTACAAGCAATGTTCTTCTATTACGGATTACGTCCAATTCTTGGATGGACAGCAAGTATTGCTGGAGTAGTTATTATTTCTGTAAATACAGGTGCTTATATGTGTGAAATCATTCGTTCTGGAATCCAGTCTGTGGATAAAGGACAAATTGAAGGTGCAAGAAGTTTAGGAATGACGAATATTCAAACTATGATTTATATTGTGTTACCACAAGCAATTCGTAATTCGTTCCCATCGATTGGAAATGAATTTATTGTAAATATTAAAGATAGTTCTATGTTGAATGTTATTGGTGTAGTAGAATTGTTTTTCCAAACAACATCAGTTGCAGGTACAATGGGATTATTTACAGAAACATTCTTAGTAACATGTGTAATTTATTTATTATTGACAAGTTTAGCTACATTGATTTTGACTTATATTGAAAAGAAAATGAATATGCCAAAAACATCTTATCCTTCAAGTCAAAGTGTTCCAACAAAGGCAGGTAAATAAGAATGAGTGAAAAAATATTAGATATAAGACATTTAAAGAAGCATTTTGGTTCTTTAGAAGTATTAAAAGACATAGATTTTCATTGTGATGCAGGCGAAGTCATTACGATTATTGGATCAAGCGGAAGTGGTAAATCAACTTTACTTCGTTGTATAAATTTACTTGAATTACCAGATTCTGGAGAAATTTATTATCATGATAAAAATATTTTAGATCAATCTATGAATGTTAATGAGTATCGTACACATGTAGGAATGGTATTTCAATCATTTAATCTATTCAATAATAAAACAGTATTAGAAAATTGTATGATTGGACAAGTTAAAGTATTAAAACGTAATAAAGAAGATGCAAAAAATATTGCGATGAAGAATCTTCAAAAAGTTGGTATGGATGCTTTTGCGAATTCAAGTAGTACACAATTGTCTGGTGGGCAAAAACAGCGTGTTGCGATTGCAAGAGCATTATGTATGAATCCAGAAATTTTATTATTTGATGAACCTACAAGTGCATTAGATCCAGAAATGGTATCCGATGTATTAGACGTTATGAAACAACTAGCTCAAGAAGGTTTAACAATGATTATCGTAACGCATGAAATGGCATTTGCTCAAGATATTAGTACAAGAGTTGTATTTATGGATAAGGGTGTCATTGCTGAGCAAGGAAGTGCACATGATATTTTTGAAAATCCTCAACAGGAGAGAACAAAAGAATTCTTAAAACGATATCGTCTACAAAAAAGATAAAATAAAGGAAGGTTATAGTTTTGAAAATATAACCTTTTTTATTTGGATATTTCGCATGAATTCGTAAGAATATAAGATTTGGTATTTAAAATCTTACAAAATGGTTAGAATTTTGACATTGAAAGTTCCTGTTTAATCGTTTATCATTAATATGGTGATAGAATGAAAAAGAAATATATAGTGGGAATATTATGTATTTTTTGGATGCTATTTATTTTTTATATGTCTGCGCAAGTTGCGGATGATTCACAAGCAATGAGCAATGAAGTAATTTATTTAATTAGTTCAATCTTTCATTTAGGATTGGAAGATAGTATGAGTATATGGAGTGCAATCAGCTTTATAATTCGTAAAATGGCACATATGGGGGAATATGCAGTCTTAGCTATTTTGTTTTATTTGTATGGATGTGAAGCAGGATGGAAAAACGTTTGGTTGTATGCTTTTATAGGGGCAACAATTTATGCTTGTACAGATGAATTTCATCAATTATATGTCATTGGAAGAAGTGGAGAAATTCGTGATGTATTGGTAGATGCTATTGGGGCAATGATTGGATTAGGGATTTTTTATTGGATTAAAAAAGGAGTTATTTATCTGAAACATAGAAAAGAGGAATAAAGATGGATATAGAATTTATTGCGAAACGTTTGTTTTTTGCTATGCAACAGGCTTCTGTAGTTGCGAATGCATTACAGGAAGGCATTCAAAACGAAAGGAAACAAACACTGCGAAGAAATGGAGAAAGTGATGCTCACTATGCCATGCGTGAAGCAAAAACAAAAGTGGATGAAATGGTTCAAGAAATGCTTTTGAAAAGTATTTATCCATATGTGAAAGATGAAATGATGTTAGATGCTGAGGAAGATACAAAATCAACAAAGTTATTTTGTGCAAAAGATGCACCTTACACACTCATTTTAGATCCTATTGATGGAACACTGCCTTATATTCAACAAAAAAATAATTTTTCAATATGTGCTGGAATTACTTATAAGTATGATTTTATTTTAGCAATTGTATTCTTTCCTGCAAGAGATCAAGCTTATATGTATGTAAAAGGAATTGGTACAAAAGTGTTTCATCAAGCTTCTTTACAATTGTTTGAGGAAGGAGAAGATTATATTCTTCCAAAAGTAACAAATCAAAGTAAACGTATTTATAAAAATGATCGATTAGATGTAGCTACTATTCATAAATTACAAAAACTAGGTTATGAAGTGATTGATGATAGTGAACAAGGATTAGGGTGTCCAGATGCCATTCTTGCTTGTGCTAGAAAAGAAGCATTTGCGACTTATTGTGTAAATCGGAATTTAAGAGATATTTTATTAGGGGTAATTTTATCAAAGATGCAAGGTGGAAATGCTTATGATTTTTGTGGTCATAAGATTTTATGGAATGCATCTGGTAGACAAGAAGAGGCTATTTTTAGTGGTTATGATTTAACAGAATTCTTCAAAGAATTTAATCAAGATAAATAAAAATATGTAATTTGTAGATTTTAACGTATTTTTCATCATTTTGTCGTATGACATTATGATGGAGGATAAGTTATGAATCAAATAGAAAAGCAAATTATCGTTGAAATGAAAAAAGAAATGGAATTTTTAAAACAATATACACAGGAATTACGTTTACATAGTGCACTATATCATAAGGATTGCGATTCTTTACAAGTAGAGGATGATGTGGTGGATTATTTGCACTATACAAAAAGTATTATTCACGTATCAAAGGATCAACATAATCAATTTGAACCGGTTTTAAAGGCAATGGAAAGAATGCAAAATCGTAAACTAAAACATAATGAACGACATATGCATGCTTATATGCTTTTACAAATTATTATGCAGTTGCCTGAGTTAGAAAGAGAATTATTATTAGATTTATATGTTCGTAATAGAGATAAAAAGGTTATTTTAATGCATCAAGGTGATATTGTGGAGAGTACGTTGTATCGAAGATTGTATCGTGCACTTCTTCATGTAAACGCGCTTTATCAAAGTCTTGAATCACTTGGATAAATTGTTCTATAGGTGGATTTATGATATAATACCTATGTTAATTACTATTTTTTTTAATAGCGTAATTTTAAGTGTATGGAAGAAGAATCGTTTGAAGTTTATATAAAAATAAATTTATAAAATTAAAACGTAAAATTATAAAAGAGGAATGTTTATGAAAGATTCAATGAAAAGTTACATTTTAAACTTTTTGTTAATCATTGGTTTAACAGCAATCGCTTTGTGGTTTGCATTAAAAGATCATTACCGGGAAGTGATGGCGTTACTTCGCCAAATGAGTTTAACTTGGTTTATTATTATTATGCTATGGGGAATTATTTATGCTTGCGTGGTAGGTTGCATTATTGCTACGTTTGCAAAGCGTAATAAAAAAGATTATACATATAAAGATGGAATTGCGACAGGATTTGTAGGAATGTTTTTTAGTGGAATTACACCAAGTGCTACTGGAGGACAATTTGCACAGGCATATATATTGAAAAAACAAGGAATAAAATATAGCGATGGTGCAAGTATTTTATGGGCAGATTTTATCGTATATCAAACAACCATGATGATCTATGTGACAATTTTATTTTTTGTGCGTTCACAACATTTTATGGATTTGATTGGTGCATGGTTTTATCCGATTATCATTGGTTATTTATTAAATGTTGGGGTAATTTTTGTATTATGGACGGTTGCTTTATTTCCAAAGATATATATAAAATGTTCACAATGGCTTGTGAAATTGTTAAGTAAGCTTTCTATTATTAAAAATAAAGAAAAAGTATTAGAGGGTTGGAATATTCAAATTGAATCTTTTGTAAAGGAAATAAAAACATTAAAACACGAAAAGAGATTGATATTAAAAGCTTTTTTATTGAATGTCTTAAGAATGACAATTCAATTTGTTTTACCATTTTTTATTATGAAAGCGATGGGTGTCGATGTTGGAATGAATCGCTTTGTTGATTGCTTAGCTTTATCTAGCTTTGTATTGATTGCGAATGCATTTATTCCAATTCCTGGTGCAAGTGGAGGAACTGAGCTTGTTTTTACAGCGTTATTCTTACCGGTTGTAAAAAATGCTGCGCTTGCGAGTGGAGTTATGATTTTATGGAGATTTTCGACATATCATATGGTAATGCTTGTAGGAGCAATTGTGTTCCTTGTTTTAAAGCGTAGATATGCAAAAGAAAAATGGTTGAAAGATAAAGAGGTAGATATATGCGAATAGGGTTATTTACAGATACATATACACCAGATATTAACGGGGTTGTTTCTAGTATAGTTACATTACAGAAAGAGCTTGAAAAGAATGGACATGATGTGTATGTTATTACAAATCATAAAGCAGCTAGAATGAAAAAAGAAGGGAATGTATTAAGATTACCTGGATTAGAGTTGAAATGGCTATATGGATATAAATTGTCTACACCATATCATTTTGCTGCAAAAGAAGAAATACGTAAGATGAACTTAGATGTGATTCATGTTCATACAGAATTTGGTGTAGGTATGTTTGGACGAATTGTTGCCAAATATTTAAATATTCCAGTCGTTACAACATATCATACGATGTATGAAGATTATACGCATTATATTAATCGATTTGAATTAGATGAAGTGGAGAAAGTATCAAAGAAAATGGTTTCTACATTTTCTAGAATGATTTCAGACAGTGCTCAAGCAGTCATTTCTCCAAGTCAAAAGACAAAAGAAACATTACAAAAATATGGAGTAAAAACACCAATTTATGTGATTCCAACAGGATTAAATTTTGAAAAATTTAATCGCAGAAATATTGATATGGAGAAAGTAAAAGAAATCCGTCATCAATATGGAATTCAAGAGGATGAAAATGTAATTGTGTTTGTAGGTCGTATTGCACAAGAAAAAAGTATCGATGTTCCTATTGAAGGATTTCGATATGTTAAAAATCCAAAGACAAAATTAATGATTGTTGGAGGAGGTCCACAATTACCAGAGTTACAAGAAATGGTAAAGAATTATCATTTAGAAGATAAAGTAATATTTACGGATAAAAAGACAAGAGATGAAGTACCATTATATTATGCATGTGCAGATTGCTTTGTTTCAGCATCTTTAACTGAAACACAAGGTATGACATATATTGAGTCATTAGCTTGTGAGTTACCAGTATTTGCTCGTCCTGATGATGTACTAAAAGATTTAGTTATTGAAAACGATAGTGGTTTTTTATTTGAAACTCCACAAGAATTTGCTGAAAAATTAGATTGCTTTTTTGAATTATCTGAAGAAGAAAGGGATGCATTTAGAAAACGTGCAAAAGAAAAAGTAATTCAATATGATTCCAATGTTTTTTATTCAAAGGTAATTTCAGTATATTATCAAGCCATTGATGATTTTGAAGATGCATATGAAGTAGTAAGAATCAAAATGTTAGATGATTATGTACGAATTTATGTAGAAAATGATAAAGATGATCAACCATTGCATATTTTAATTAGTTTAGAAGATTATTTTACGTATAAGATTCGTTTACATGCTATGTTAGATCGTTATGCAGTTGCGGATTTTCAACGTAAAGAAATTTCATTAGAGGCATATCGTTCTGCCATTCGTAAATTACGTATTAAAGATTATACAAGAAAAGAAATGGAAACCTATTTCAATCATATATCTGGGCTAAGTAAAGATAGTGCTCAATCAATATTAGATGAGCTAGAAGAAAAAGGTTATATCAATGATTATCGATATGTTTGTGATAAAATGGATAGTATGCAATTTTCACTTACTGGAAAAATAAAAATTAGAAGAGTGATGATTGCAAAAGGTGTAGATCCTGAAGTTGTTGATAAAGCGTTAATGAACTATGATGATAATTTAGAAGTAGATAAAGCAAAACGCATGGCAGAAAAGCTAATGATTTCGGTAAAAGATAAGTCTATTAGTATGAAGAAAAAGACGATTTTAAAGAAATTAATGTTGCAAGGATTTGATATGGGTGTTGCTACAGAATGTATGAAATTACTTGATTTTACAAATGAAGATGAAAATGCTGCATTAGAGAAAACGATTTTAAAAGCACAACGAAATTATGCAAGACGTTTTCAAGGAAATCAATTGCGTTATAAAATTGTTATGTATTGTGTACAAAAAGGATTTCAACGTGAAAAAGTTATTAATAAATTAGAAGAAATGGAGTGGAACAATGAGTAAAACAATTGTACAACTTGAGGATGGATATCATGGTGAAATAACGGTGTTACTACTTCAAGTCAATAAAGGAGTTACAGCAAAAGGAGCTCCGTATTTATCATTTCAATTCCAAGATAAAACAGGAAATATGGATGCAAAATATTGGAATGTACCAGAAAATTTATTACATGAATATCATGCAGGAAGTGTTGTCAAAGCAACAGGAGATGTATTATGTCATCAAAAACAGTTACAGTTTCGTGTAAATCATTTAGAAATCTTAGAGGAAGGTTCTTATGAATTATGGGATTTTGTAAAAATGGGTCCGATTGAAAAAGATGTATTATATAATGAAATACATGCTTATGCAGACCGTATTCAAAATTCGAAAATGAAAGAAATCACCAAAGCATTTTTAAAACAATATGAACATGATTTTTTTGTGTATCCAGCAGCTATGAAAAATCATCATGACTTTGTAAGTGGACTTGCAACACATGTTTTAGGAATGTTGCATATGGCAGATGCAGTATGCAATCAATATTCTTTATTAAATAGAGATTTGATGATTTCAGGAGTGATTCTTCATGATATTGGAAAATTGATTGAATTATCAGGTGCAGTTGTAACAGAATATACTATGCAAGGAAAATTGTTAGGTCATATTAGTATTATGCAAAGTATGATTGAAGAAAAAGCAATAGAATTAGATATTGATGGGGAAGAAATCACATTACTTCGTCATATGGTTTTATCTCATCATGGTAAGTATGAATATGGCTCACCAGTGTTACCAATGATTCCTGAGGCAGAGATGTTATATTTAATTGATAATATTGATGCTCGAATGCAAACATTGGAAAAAGCAATGAATGGTGTAGAGGTTGGAAGTTTTACTCCTCGTATTTTTGCTTTAGAAAATCGTTCTTTTTATAAACATAACCTAAAGTAAGGATAGAAAAGGAAGATTTTATATGGATGATATAGATCAGTTAAAATCAGTATATGGGTCATTGATAATATGAGTAGAAAATCAAAACGAGAAAAACAAATGATGAATGAAAAGCAAATGATGAAAATACCTGTTTATGCAGGGGTCATGTTTGCGGTTATAGAAATTTTAATGGCTTTTTATGTAAACTCACAGGCTGTTTTAATGGATAGTATTTACGATTTTGCAGAAGCAGTAGTCTTAGGCTTAGTTGTGTTTTTAATACCATTGTTTTATAAACCGGTTAGTGAAAGAAAACCATTTGGATATTCGCAAGTAGAATCTTTGCTTATTCTTGGTAAGGGGCTACTATTAATTGCAGTTACAGTTGGTTTGATCTTTTCCAATGTACAGATGATGATTCATGGCGGAAATCGTACCGATCATCAATTAATTGGTTATTTCGAATTTATGTTGGCTATCATTTCTGCAATTATATTATTTCTTTTATTGCATATGAATAAAAATCAAAATTCAATTTTAGTAGATGCTGAAATTGTGGGTTGGAAGATTGATGTATTTAGTAGTATTGGAGTTGGACTTGCCTTTTTCATTGGTTCTTTGTTAGAAAGAACAAGCTGGGCAATGTTATCTCCTTATGTGGATCAAATAATCGCAATTGTGATTGCTTTTATCATGCTTCCTCAACCAGTTCAAATGATCCAAGAATCGATAAAAAGTATTGTATTATTTGCCCCTGAAGATGAAATTGTTGAAGAAATTAAACAGTGTGCAAGTGAATTGTTTGATGATTATGTATATGATATTACTTTCTATGATATTATTCAAACAGGGCGTAAATTATGGATTGAGTTGTATATAAAATCTCCAAGTAACATGTTAAACGTAACACAGTTACAGCATTTAAAGATTCGTTCTGAAGAAGCATTAAGAAAAAAATTTGGAGATGTAGATGTACAAATAACACCAGATTTAATAGATATATAAAACAAGAATCGTATATTCTTGTTTTTAATTGGAAAATTAGAAAGCATATATTTGTTAGGAGAGTGGGTTATGTTTAGAAAGCATTGGATTACGATTTGTGTAGTGATTATATGTGTGTTATATGGAATACAAATTGTATGGGATCAAACACATCATGTAAGTGAAATACCAATCTTAGGTTATCATCATATCGTTGAAGATTGCGATAAAGAATTATATTATAAACATAATATGTGGGTGAATTCATTATCTTCTTTTGAAGAACAAATGAAATTGTTACATGATAAGGGATATCATAGTGTTTCATTAGATGATGTGTATGAGTGGCGTATGGGAAGAAAAAAATTAGATGATAAAAGTGTTGTCATTACTTTTGATGATGGTTTTTATTCCGCAATAAAATATGCACAACCAGTATTAGAAAAGTATGGGTTTGATGGATATTCTTTTGTGATTGGATCATTGATTGCACCTCATCGTAAAAGTTATCAACCAGATATTCGTCAACATGCTACTTTAGCGGATATGAAAGATGTATCACACATGGAATTTTATTCACATTCTTATGATCTTCATCATAAGAAAGGTGGATTTAAGGTAAATTTATTAAATGAGAAACAATTGCAAGAAGATACGAAAAAAGCTGCAGCATGTACTTCTATTGAGTACTATGCGTATCCTTATGGAAAGTACAATGATACCATTCAAAAGGTATTAAAAAAATCTGGTACAAAACTAGCTTTTGGATTTAATGAAAATAGAAAAGCTAAAATCACGGATAATCCCTATGCATTGCCACGATTTAATGTAGATGCATATACAAAATTAGATGTGTTTTATCAAATGGTTTCACAATAATTGAACCAAATAGTAGAATTTCCATATAGTAAAGTATAAGGAGGATATCGAATTGATTCCAAATATCAAAATACGTTATGGAAAAGCTTTAGGCGAAAGAATTTTTATAAATAAAAGAAGAAAGTACAAAGTAAATTCTGTATATATAATTGAAAATACGTATTTACCAAGTATTGGTTATCAAAATAAAAAGGATTAAGTTCCTTTTTATTTTGCATGTTTCTTTGCAATATTACATAGGATAGTATATAATTATGTGAATTATATAGGAGTGATGAGAATGGAACATATTAAACATATTATTTGGGATTGGAATGGAACTTTATTAAATGATTTAGATGTCAGTATGGAGGCATTAAATCGATTATTAAAAAAGGAACACTTACCTTTAGTAGAAGATAAAAATGAATATCGAAAATATTTTCAATTTCCAGTAAGTGAATATTATAAAAAAGTAGGATTTGATTTTAATAAAACTCCATTTTCTGAATTAGCAAAAGATTATATGGCATATTATCAACCACATTCTTTACATTGTTTACTGCATGAAGGAGTCGAAACGACTTTACAAAAAGCAAAAAAACAAGGGTATAATCAATATTTATTAAGTGCAAGTGATATTGATTTTTTAAAGATACAACTAGGTAGATATGATATCGATGACTATTTTGGAGATATTAGAGGATTAGATAATATTCATGCACATTCAAAGGCAAATCTTGCGAAAGAATTTGTAAAAGAAAGTAGTATGAATCCAAGTGAAGTTGTGTTTGTTGGTGATAGTGTACATGATAGTGAAGTTGCTACATATGCAGGATGTCATTGTGTACTGATAGCAAATGGACATGAACATAAAGATAAATTATTAAAAACAGGATGTAAAGTAGTGAATAATATTCAAGAATTTGCAGAATTATTATAGAAGTTGATAAAAAAACATTCCAATGTAAAGGAATGTTTTTTTATCATAAAAAGTAAGAAAAATGATTTATATATGATTCATCATAAAGTCTTTGATGAATCCAAAGAATTCTCGAATATAAAAATTAAAAGATAAATCAAAATCACTTCTTGCAGGATATCGATAATTTTTAATTCCTTGAGAATTTGCTAAGTAACTTGCTCGAAACATATGGAAATCGTTAGTAATGATGGAAACATTAGAAATATGATATTGATCCATAACTTTTTTTGAATAAGAAAGATTTTCACGTGTATTTCTAGAAGCATCTTCAACAAGAATACGATTTTTATCAATACCATGTTTAATTAGATATTGTTTCATCGCACTTGCTTCACTTACATGTTCATTCTTACCTTTTCCACCACTCACAATTAAATAGGCATCTGGATATTCTTTTGCATATTGAACTCCGCTTTCTAAACGATAACGTAATAATCTAGAGATTGAAGAGCCATTTAATTGTGCACCAAGAATTAAAGCGGCTTCTCCATGATTTTTATCTTTATAAGTTCCTTGATAGATAATGCAAGATTGAATGCTTACAAAAGTAAGGATTCCAATTATTACTATACATTCAATCACCATACGAATAGGTTTAGCTAAATATGATAAAAGATGTCGTTGTTGTTTCTTTTCAAACCATCCAATACCAATAAAAAACATACCAACGAATAGAAAGAATTCTGAAAAAACAATATAAAAGGGACCATAGGTAATACATAACATAAAAAAATAGAATAAACATAAAGTTCCAATACTAATATAGGTGATTGGAATCCATCGATAATATTTCATTTATTATTCTCCTTCCAAAAATGATGTAGATTGTTATAGGCAACCATTGGGGAAGTAATGACTTCGTAATGTTGATAATGTGTAGGTAGTAGTTTTTTGTAAAAAGAGGTTGTGAAGCGTTCATCGATAAAGACAACCATACCTTGATCTGATGTAGAACGTATTACTCTACCAGCGGCTTGTAATACTTTATTCATACCTGGAAATTGATAAGCATAGGCATACCCCATATGATTGGTATGATCAAAATGTTGTTTGATAAGATCGATTTGATACGATATTTGAGGAAGTCCAACACCCACGATAATACTTCCTAATAAACGATTACCTTTTAGATCGATTCCTTCTGAGAACATACCACCAAGTACACAGAAATAAAGGTGTAGTTGATCTGTTATTTCAAATTGCTCAAGATAAGATTGTTTCTCTTCTTCATTCATAGTGTTTGTTTGTATAGATATACAGATATCAGGATACTGATGTTGAAATTCAGTAGCTATTTGTTGCATATATGCATAACTAGGAGCAAATATAATATAATTTCCAGCCTTCGCTAAAACACAGGCATGGATGAACTCTACAAGAGATAGTAAACTATATTGCCGTTGTTGATATTTTGTAGATATAGCATTATTGATTATGATTTTTGTTTGTGAAGCTTGAAACGGACTCGGTAAAGATAAACGTAAAGAAGAAGCGTCTCCACCAAGTAAATCCATATAATATTCAATAGGTGAAAGAGTTGCAGAAAAAAGAATCGTACTTCTTCCTTTTTTCATCATATCAGATAATAGATGACTTGGATTTAAACAGAACTGCTTGAGAATGATATCATCTTCTTGTCGATAAACAAAGGTTACATAATTATGATCATAAAAATCGGATATTTTTAAGTATGTATTGATA
Source organism: Longicatena sp. (assembly GCA_020025055.1). GTDB lineage: Bacteria > Bacillota_I > Bacilli_A > Erysipelotrichales > Erysipelotrichaceae > Longicatena_A. The sequence goes on along the minus strand of JAHHST010000005.1, from coordinate 13,087 downwards.
CGAAAATAAATGTCTTTAATTTCATCATCATATTTTTCGTCATGTTTACTTTGTAAATAGATGGAGCATTGTTCATAAAAGGTTTCTAATTTATCTAATACTTCATAAAGTGGTTCTTTATAGGTTTGAAATACTTGGGTATTTAGTTGATGTTCAAAATCTTGTAATGTGTTTGTTAAAGAATAATAGGCTTTTAATAGAAATCCTTCATCTTTAGGTAAATATTTTTTTAATTGTAGAAGAGCATTCTTTTCAATTGAGGCACTATACATTTCTCTACCACGATCAACTAAATTATGCGCTTCATCTACTAAAAATACATAATTTCCTTTTTCAGTAAAGAAGCGTTTTAAATAGACTCTAGAATCAAAGGCGTAATTATAGTCACAAATAATGACATCTGCATATAAACTAGCATCTAAACTTAATTCAAAGGGACAAATCGTATGTTTGGAAGCAATAGAACAAATCACATCTTTGTTCATAAAATCTTTGGATGTTAGAAGTTCATAAAGAGCATCTTTATTTCGATTATAGTAACCTTTTGCATATGGACAATGTTTTGCATCACAATTTCTTTCTTCTAGAAAACATATTTTATCTTTTGCAGTGATATGAACAGTTTTAAATGAAACATCTTGGGTTTGAATTAATGAAATTGTGTCACAAGCAACTTTAGCAGTGATATTTTTAGCACATAAATAAAATATTTTATCAATTTTATTTTCTCCAATTGCTTTTAATGAAGGAAAAAGAGTAGAAATGGTTTTTCCTATTCCCGTTGGAGCTTGAGCGAATAATTTCTGTTTTTGCAAAATTGTTTGATATACAGAAACAGCAAATTGACGTTGTCCTTGTCGATATTCAGGAAATGGAAATTGTAGTGATTTTAATGTTTTAGAGCTTGTGATTCGTAGATTTTGAGATAACTTAGCCCATTTTAAGTAGCGTTTCAAAAAATCTATGTAGTAGGTTTCTAATTGGTTAAATGATAATGTTTTTTGAAACTGTTTAATTTCATTTGTTTCAATTTGATAGTAAGTTAATTGAATGATTAGTTGTTCAAGATGAGATTGTTTTGCATATAGATAACCATAACAATAGGCTTGTGCCCAATGAACAAAAATTGTATCATCAATTTCTTCATACGCAAGAGCTGTTGTTTTGATTTCATCAATGATAATATCATTATCTTTATGAAAAATTCGGTCTGCCCTTCCATCAATGACAAAGGTGATATCATCAATCTGCGTGGTTTGTTTTAAATAAACTTCATTTTGAGCATGATCATCTGTTTTTGCTTGTAGCAATCGATGAATTCTACTACCTAGATTTGCTCGTTCACTATTTTGTGTAGTTGATTGTAAGTCTCCAGTTTGAAATAAAAATTCAACAAGTTCACGAACAGATAAACGAAATTGCATAGTCTCACCCCTTTAAGCAAGTTTATTTTACTAGAAAAAAGATAAAATACAATGGAAAGTTTAGATTCGTAATGTATAATTAAGAAGTTAAAATATGTCTAGGAGGTTAAAGACATGAAAGAGTTTATTATTCAAGAAAATGATGCCAATCAAAGAGTTGATAAATTTATTCAAAAAACGATTCCAGCATTACCAAAAAGTTTAATGTATAAGGCAATAAGAAATAAAAAGATTAAAGTGAATCGTAAACGATGCGAAATATCACAAAGATTAGAAGTAGGAGATCATGTGCTATGTTTTTTAGCAGAGGATTTTTTTGATACAAAAGTAGATAACGATTTTTTAAAGGTACCAAGTACACTTACTTGTATTTATGAGGATCAGGATATTGTATTGATTCATAAACCAAGTGGATTATTAACTCATAAAGATAAAGATGGGGTACAAGATAATCTACAAGATCGTTTTTTACATTATCTATATAATAAGAAAGAATATAATCCAAATGAAAAACAAAGTTTTTTACCATCCCTTTGTCATCGCTTAGATCGAAATACGGAAGGAATTGTCATTGCTGCAAAAAGTGCAGAAGCATTACGACGAATGAATGAACATATTAAAAAAAGAGAAATAGATAAACGATACTTATGTATTGTCGAGGGAAAATTAGCAAAGATAAAGGAATATGTTGTATTGTGGCATCATAAAGATCAAGCAAGTAACAAGGTAACTTTATATAAACACCAAAGAGAAGACAGTGTAAAAGTTGAAACAAGTTATCAAGTAATTCATCAAGGAAAAAAATACGCATTGGTTGAAGTGCAGCTACATACAGGAAAAAGTCATCAGATCCGTGCCGTTATGTCTTATCTTGGACATCCGTTATATGGTGATGTGAAATATGGTGCTAAGAAAAATAATCGTAAAGATTATCAAGCATTGTGTGCGTATAAAGTCATGTTTGATTTTGAAGATTCTTATTTTAATATCAGTCATAAGACGTTTAAACTTGAAAAAACAGATGTCGAAAAGCTATATAATCAATTAGAAAATAGTGATTTTTAAGATAATCCTTGAATGAATACGCTATCATAAAAAGAATTTAAAAAAAGATGTAGAAACCGTAAAAACAACATCGCTTTTTTGAATGTTTTATATTAGAATAGATAGGTAAATATTTATATTTACCAAACAAAAATATAGGAGGGATTAAATGTTAGACAATATTTTTGTAGCATTTATACTAGCATTATTGCCAATCATTTGGTTAATTATTGCATTGTGCGGATTTAAATGGGAAGCACATGTTGCTAGTGTGGGAGCATTTATCGTAGCGTTTATAGAAGCTATTTTTATTTGGAAGATGCCAACGATGTTTGCAATTAGTGCAGCAGTTGAGGGGGTTGCAATGGCAATTTGGCCAATTGTAATTGTTATTATTGCTGCAGTGTTTACTTATAATTTAAGTGTGCATACAGGAGCTATGGAAGTGATTAAAAGAATGATTACTTCTGTTAGTTTTGATAAACGTATTTTAGTAATTTTAATTGGATGGTGTTTTGGAGGATTCCTAGAAGGTATGGCAGGTTTTGGTGTTGCGATTGCAATTCCAGCAAGTATGTTATACGCATTAGGATTTAATCCTGTAGTAGCGATTTTGGCTTGTTTGATTGCCAATGGATGTCCGACAATGTTTGGTTCTATTGGTATTCCAACAACGACGCTTGCAGGAATTACTGGATTAGATGCAGGAACACTTGCATTTACACAAACATTACAAGTAGCACCACTATTGTTTATTTCACCATTTTTAATGGTTATGCTTGTAAGTAAAGGTATAAAAGGGTTAAAGGGATTAGTGCCTTTTGTAACTGTTGCAAGTTTAAGTTTCGTATTACCTGAAATCGTAGCAGCTAAATTTATTGGTGCAGATTTACCAGTTATCATCGCTAGTGTATGTTCTTTAATTTGTACGTTTGCTTATGCAAGTGTATATGGTAAAAAACATGAAGTTCCAGCAGAATATCGCATGGAGACTCCAAAAGCAGATGAAAATGATAAAATCACAGTAAAAAAAGCATTAGTAGCATGGTGCCCATTTATTTTAATTTTCGTGTTATTACTTCTTACAAGTAAATTAGTACCAATGATCAATGAACCATTAAGTGCAATTAAATCTGAGTTCATGATTTATCAAGGTCCTAATGCAGCACCATATACAGTTACATGGATTAATACTCCAGGAGTATTGATTTTAATTTCAGGAATTATTGGTGGAATTGTTCAAAAATGTAGTTTCCATGATTTCATATCTGTAATGAAAGCAACTTTAATTCAAATGTCAAAAACAATTTGTACAATGATGGGAGTTCTTGCATGTGCAAAAATCATGGGATATGCAGGAATGATTTCAAGTATTTCTACTTTCTTTGTTACTGTATTAGGAAGTTTATTCCCATTAGCTTCACCATTAATTGGAGCATTAGGAACTTTTGTTACAGGTAGTGGTACTAGTTCTGAAGTATTGTTTGGGAATGTACAATTAGAAGCTGCAAGAGCAATCGGTGTAAATGAATATTGGTTAGTTGCTGCAAACTCATTAGGCACGAGTGCAGGTAAGATGTTAGCACCACAAAGTATTGCGATTGGATGTGCTGCTTGTGCATTAACAGGTAAAGATGCAGAAATCTTAGGAAAAATCGCAAAATATGCGTTTGGATATCTAATTATAATGGCAATTATTACATTTTTTGCTACCGGTTTAATTAACTTCATTATATAAAATATTGATGTAAAAAATGTATGAAAAAATATAGATAGATGCATGAAATTTCTTGCATCTATTTTTTTTTAAATTTTTATTGAAAAATTAAAAAAAAAGGAATATACTTGTACAATGATTTAAGAAGATGATAAAAAATACTTTTTAAATCGTAGATTATAATGCGAACTGCATTAAAGGAGGTGCACAACATTGGATAAGATTATCAGGGAAATTGTAGAGGCTGATAAGCAAGCAAGACAGCGCGTAAAACAAAAACAAAAAGAGCGTTTAGATATTAAGAATAAAATTCTACTACAAAAAGAAAATATTCAAGAAAAATATCAAAACGAAATGAGAGCAACTCTTGACAAAAAAAGAGTTGAGCTTGAAACTGCATTCCAAGAAGAATGTAAAAAAGAAGATGAAAAATACAATGAGGCACTGCATAATCTAGATGTGAAGTATCAAGCAGGGAAAGAACAATGGATGCATGAAATTATGGACCGTTGTTTAAAAAATGATCATCATTCAAATTGCGAATAGGAGGTGCAAGTAAATGAATATGGCTGCTGGAGTAATTGCCAGTAAGGCAAGAAGCATGCTTGGGAGTCAATTACAAGTATCAGATTACGAAGAATTACTTCATAAGCGTAGTGTAGCAGAAATTACTAACTATTTGAAAAATGGAACAGCCTATGCGACTGCACTTAAAGATGTGCGCGAGAATTATATTCACCGTGGACAATTAGAAGACTTATTAAAAAAAGAAACTTTTCGTAAATTAATGACGTTATATCGTTATAGTGATGCAAGTCAGCAAGTATATTATAAGTTGCATTTACAACAAATTGAAATTGATTTAATTCTATCAAGAATTCGAGTCATCATTTCTCAGTCTTTTGATACAGCAATTGCGGAACTTCCTTTCTTTTTAAATCCGTATACCTGCTATGATTTAAAAAAATTAGGAACTGTTCGTACATTTGATGAATTACTGGAAGTAGTTGAAAAAACCAATTATTATAACGTTTTATTGCCACATCGTGTAAAAAAAGGAAATGAAAAAGAAATTGTTTATGCGAAGATTGAACATCAATTACAGAAACAATTTTATGAAGAATCGTTTAAGGTAATCAATCGATTATTACGAGGAGAAAGTCATAAGAAATGTTATGACATACTTGCAAGTCGAGTGGAGTTAGATAATCTTAGTAAGATTTATCGTTTAAAGAAGTATTTTGATGTGGATGAAGATGTTATAAAGAAGTCATTGTTTCCAGTATGTTATCGAATACGTAAAGCAACTTGGGATGAGTTGATTCAGTGTTCATTACCACAATTTATTGAAAAAGTAAAAAATGGTCCATATCACTTACCATTAGAAAATAGTGATGATTTATATTTTGAACATTATGTTGAAAAATATATGTTTAAATTAGCAAAGAAAAATGTGTATTTTGCACAAGATGCGCCTACTGTATATAGTAGTTATCTTATCTTAATACAAACGGAATTACATAACATTTTCAGTATTGTCGAAGGGATTCGATATGGGGCTGTAAGTGAAGATGTTGAACAATTGTTAGTATATTAGAAAGGAGGATATCATGGGGATTGCAAAAATGAAGCTTGTAAACATTACTGCAGATAACGAATATCTTAGTGATGTGTTGTTGAAGTTTGTAGATTTGGATTATTTTCATCCAGAATTAGCTACAAAGTTTGTAGATACAGTACATGGATTAACAACTTTAAATGAAGAAAATCCTATTACAGAAGTATTAAGCAACGTACAAGAGGTGGTAAGTCGTCTGGATATTGAATTACCACAAGAAAACGTAAGAAGCCGTGAATATAACCTAGAAAAAATTACATCTTATGTGAATGAAGTTGATTCTGAATTTCAAAGAATTGATCATATTCGCCAAGATTTAAAAAAAGTTATTCAAGAAAATAGAGATGCGTTAGTGCAAATTAAAAATATTGAAAACATGGATTTAAATTTAGATGATTTATTTGAATGTAAATATACAAAAATTCGTTTTGGTAGATTACCAATTCAAAATGTAGAAAAATTACAATATTATAGAAATCGACCATTTATTTTTAAATCTTTTAGTACAGATGATACGTATAGCTGGTGTTTATATATGACAACAGCAAAATATGAAGGGGATGTAGATAATATTTTCTCTTCTCTATATTTTGAACGTATCCGTATTCCAGAATTCGTTCATGGAACACCAGGTAGAGCAAAAGAATCATTACAAGAAGAAATTGATAGTGATTTAAAACAATTAGATCATGTCGAAGAAGTTTTAAAAGAAAAGAAAGAAGGGTGGAAAGAAAATCTTGCAAAAGTTGTAAGTGAATTATCTTTCTTAAATCATACATATGAATGTTACAAATATGTTGTAGGTTTAGGTGAAAGATTCTCAATTACTGGATTTGTGGCTGAAGATGATGTTGCAAAACTTAAAGCAGATTTTCAAGAATTGAAAGAGGTCGAAATTGAGGTGCGCCCTGCACATAGCGATAAGCGATTAACGCCACCAACAAAATTAAAGAATGGGTGGTTTGCCAGGCCTTTTTCGATGTTTATAGAAATGTATGGAACACCTGAATATGATGGATTTGATCCAACACCAATCGTTGCCGTTACATATTCACTTTTATTTGGTATGATGTTTGGTGATGTTGGACAAGGTTTATGTGTTATCTTAGTTGGATGGCTTGCATCAAAATACAAACATATGAAACTTGGAGATATCATGGTTCGTATCGGTATCTTCTCAACAATCTTTGGTTTTGTATTTGGTTCTGTGTTTGGAAATGAAACAATGTTAAATCCTTTATATCATGCATTACTTGGACTTGTTGAAAAACCAATTGAAGTAATGTCAGCAGGATTTATTTTACCATTGTTGATTACAGCAGTTGGCATTGGAGCATTCTTAAATATGTTCTCTATTGTCTTAAATATTATTAGTCATAGTAAAGATGAAAATAAGGCTGAATTCTTATTTTCTCAAAATGGAATTGCGGGTCTTGTATTCTATGGCTCAATCGTTTTAGGTGCTGTATTAACTGCTATGGGAATAAAAGTATTTAATATATTCTATATTATTATCTTTATTTTATTACCACTTGTATGTATTTTCTTAAAAGAACCATTCGAACGTAAACTTGCGGGACATGAAATGTTCCCAGAAGGATTTGGATCATTCTTTATGGAAGGATTCTTTGAATTGTTTGAAATTTGTTTATCTTATATTACAAACACAATTTCATATTTACGTGTAGGAGGTTTCGTATTATCTCATGCCGGTATGATGATGGCTGTTACTATGATTATGGAAATGGCTGGAGGATTTGCAGGAGTAATTATTGGAATCTTTGGAAATATTTTAGTTATGTGCCTAGAAGGATTGATTGTAGGTATTCAAGTATTACGTCTTGAATTCTATGAAATGTTCTCTCGTTATTTTACGGGAAACGGACGCGTGTTTAAAACTGTAAACGATTAGGAGGAAGTTAGTATGTTAAACGCATTTGAAGTAGTATTACCTTTAATTTTAATTATTTTAATTTCATTACCATTAGTAAATGTATTCCGTGGAAAGAAAAGTGTTTCTGTAGCAAAACGTCGTATGATTACACATGTATGCTTATTCTTTGCTATTTTACTTGGAACTGTAGTAATTGCATCAACAAAAGCATATGCTGCAACACAAGATGATATTGCATTAAAAACAGCTGGTTCAATTGGACAAGGTTTAGGATTTATTGCTGCTGCATTATCAACTGGTTTATCTGCATTAGGTGCTGGTATTGCCGTTGCTGCTGCTGCTCCTGCTGCAATCGGAGCATTCTCTGAAAATGAAAAGAACTTTGGTAAATCTATGATTTTCGTTGCCATGGGTGAAGGTGTTGCTATCTACGGTTTATTAATTTCTATCATTATGATTTTCATGAAATTATAATACAAAATAAGATATAAAAAAGGAAAGGAGCTTTCCTATGAAATTTTATTTACTCAGCGATAACATAGATACACAGATGGGTCTTCGTTTAGCTGGCATTGAAGGGGTTGTTGTTCATGAGCGTCATGAAATGTTAGAAGCCTTAGAAAAAGCAATGCATATGAAAGATGTTGCTATTATATTAATGACAACAAAGCTAATTGAATTATGTCCAGATGTAATATCAGAATTAAAGCTGAATCAAAAACAACCACTAATTGTAGAAATACCAGATCGTCACGGTGCTAGTAAAATAGGTGAAACGATTGATAAATATGTATCTGAAGCAATTGGTGTAAAACTTTAGAGGTGTTAAGGATGCTTGGAGAAAAAGTAAAATTAGAAGAATATATGAAACAAGAAATTCAAAGAGTCAGTAACATCCAAATTGATGAACTTGATCAGGAAATTGAACAAATTCGTCAAGAAATGACAGCATCATTAGAAGAAGCTGCACAAGCAGAAGCAGGTTTACAAATTGATATTGAGCTTAGAGAATTACAAAGCGATTATGCAATTAAAGTAAGTCGTTTGCATGAAGAAACAAGTCGTAAATTGATGCAAAAACGTGCAGAATTAAATGAAGCTATCTTTGATGAAACAAAAGAAAAATTATTGGCTTTTTGTAATAGTAAAGATTATGAAACAATGCTAAATGAGAGAATTTCAAGTTTAGCTAAAGAAGAAATATATCAAAATGTATGTATTCGTGTTGCGAAAAAAGATGAAGCTTATTTAGATATGTTATGTAAAATATATGGAAATGGATGTACTGGATGTGTTGATGAAAGTATTGAAATTGGTGGATTCTTATTTGAATGTTTAGACGATGGAATCGTTATTGACGAGACATTGGATAATGCATTAGAAGAACAAAAACAATGGTTCTTTGAAAATTCAGGATTATTTATTAAGTAATAGATAATCCTTCATATAATCGAGGTGATAATGTGAGTGAAAATGTAATTTATTCCATTAATGGACCAGTTGTAAAAGTCAAAAATTCATTAGATTTTATGATGATGGAAAAGGTTTATGTTGGAAGTCAACGTTTGATGGGAGAAGTTATTTCAATCAGTCGTGATGAAACGGTTATTCAGGTTTATGAAACTACAACAGGTTTAAAACCTGGAGATCCAGTTGAACCAACAGGAAGTCCTATTTCTGTAACTTTAGGCCCTGGAATTTTAAGAAATATTTTTGATGGTATTGAACGACCATTAAAAGAAATCGCTAAAGAATCTGGTGCATTTATTGCAACAGGTAGCGATGTTGCAAGTTTAGATGAAAAAGCATTGTGGGAAGTCACAATGAAAGTAAATGTTGGAGATCAAGTTGTGCCAGGACAGATTTTTGCAACTGTACCTGAAACACCATTAATTGAACATCGTTGTATGATTCCTCCAACATTAAAAGGTGAAGTAGTAGAAGTTGTTGCGAATGGTTCCTATACAATTTTAGACTGCATTGCCAAAGTAAAAGATGAACAAGGAAATATTCATGAATTGACATTATGTCAAAAATGGCCAATTAAAACAGCTAGACCTGTTTCAAAACGTTTACCAATTAGTGTTCCATTAATTACAGGACAACGTATTTTTGATACATTGTTCCCAATTGCAAAAGGTGGAACTGCTGCAATTCCTGGAGGATTTGGTACAGGAAAAACAATGACACAGCACCAACTTGCAAAATGGTGTGATGCTGATATTATCGTATATGTTGGTTGTGGAGAACGTGGAAACGAAATGACACAGGTTTTGGAAGAGTTCTCAGAATTAATTGACCCTAAATCAAATCGCCCATTAACTGACCGTACAGTGTTAATTGCAAATACATCAAATATGCCAGTTGCTGCACGTGAAGCAAGTATTTATACTGGATTAACACTTGCAGAATATTATCGTGATATGGGATATCATGTGGCAATTATGGCTGATTCTACATCACGTTGGGCAGAAGCATTACGTGAAATCAGTGGACGTTTGGAAGAAATGCCTGCTGAAGAAGGTTTCCCAGCATATTTACCATCAAGAATTTCACAATTCTATGAACGTGCAGGATATATGGAAACATTAAATGGAGCAACAGGAAGTGTTTCTATTATTGGTGCCGTATCTCCTCAGGGAAATGATTTTAGTGAACCAGTTACCCAAAATACAAAACGTTTCGTACGTTGTTTCTGGGCATTAGATAAATCATTAGCATATGCAAGACACTATTTTGCAGTTAACTGGAATGAAAGTTATTCTGAATATACAAATGATTTAGCTCGCTGGTATAACAAGAATGTTGATCCTAGATTCTTACGTGATCGTCAAGAAATTATGTCTTTATTAGCTGAAGAAACAAAATTGATGGAAATCGTAAAATTAATTGGTAGTGATGTATTACCAGAAGATCAAAAATTAGTAATTGAAATTTGTAAAGTAATTCGTGTTGGATATTTACAACAAAATGCATTCCATGCAGATGATACCTATGTACCATTAGAAAAACAATTGAAAATGATGGATACAATTTTATATTTATATGAACGTTGTAAAGATGTAATCGCAACTGGTAAACCATTACGATATGTATCACAACTAGGATTATTTGATAAAGTAACAAAAATGAAATACGATGTGCCAAATAATAACATTGCATTATTAGATACATACCCTGCAATGATTGATGACGCAATCGCAAGCATTATGTAAGGAGGTATAAAATGAGTCTACAATATGTAGGATTACATGAAGTCAATGGACCTCTGATTTTTCTAGACCATGTAAAAAATGCAGGTTATGAAGAAATGGTTGAAATTAAATGTGAAGATGGAACAACTCGTTTAGGTAAAGTTGTACAACTTGAAGGAGATAAAGCTGCTATTCAGGTATTTGAAGGTACAAATGGTTTATCTCTAAAAAATACACGTACAAAATTTACAGGAAGACCAATGGAATTGGTTCTTTCAAAAGAAATTTTAGGTAGAACATTTAATGGAAGTGGTCAGCCAATCGATGGACTTGGAAAAATTTATGCAGAGAAGAGTTTGGATATTAATGGGCAACCATTAAATCCCGTTTCTCGTGTATACCCAAGAAACTATATTAATACAGGAATTAGTAGTATTGATGCTTTAACGACTCTAATTCGTGGACAAAAATTACCAATTTTCTCAGGTTCAGGTATGCCTCATAATGAATTAGCTGTACAGTTAGTTAAACAGGCAAAAATTTCTGATGGAGATGGAAAAAATTTCTGTATTGTGTTTGCAGCAATGGGTGTAAAAAATGATGTTGCAGATTACTTTAAACGTTCATTTGAAGAAGCAGGAGTAATGGAAAAGGTAGTTATGTTTGTAAACTTAGCGAACGACCCTATTATCGAACGTACTTTAACTCCACGTTGTGCATTAACTGCTGCAGAATATTTAGCATATGAACATGATATGCATGTGTTAGTTATCTTAACTGATATTACATCATATTGTGAAGCCTTACGTGAATTCTCAAGTAGTAAAGGAGAAATTCCAGGAAGAAAAGGATATCCAGGTTATTTATATTCTGATTTAGCTTCATTATATGAAAGAGCAGGTATTATCAAAGGTGCGAAAGGATCTGTAACGCAGATTCCAATCTTGACTATGCCAAACGATGATATTACACATCCTATTCCTGACTTAACAGGATATATTACCGAAGGTCAAATCGTACTTGATCGTGGTTTAAATCAAATGGGTGTATATCCTCCAGTTGGTGTATTACCTTCTTTAAGTCGTTTGATGAAAGATGGTATTGGAGAAGGATATACTAGAAAAGATCACTCAGATGTATCTAACCAGTTATTTGCTTCTTATGCAAAAGTACAGGATGCAAGAAGTTTAGCATCTGTTATTGGTGAAGATGAATTAAGTGATGTTGATAAAAAATATATGGTATTTGGTTCATTGTTTGAACAATATTTCTTAAATCAAGGATCTGAAGATAACCGTAGCATTGAAACAACACTAGATTTAGGTTGGAGCTTATTATCTGTATTACCTAGAGAAGAATTAGACCGTGTTGACAATGAAGTATTAGATAAATTCTATGACCATGAGGCAAGTGTCAAACGTTTTCAATTAAAAGCAGACCCAATTATTCGTGAATTAGCATACGAAGGGGAATAGCCCATGGCAAATAAACAAGTATTCCCTACAAAAGGGAATTTAATGGCGACGAAAAAGTCCAATTCACTTGCACATCTTGGATACGAATTAATGGATCGAAAAAGAAATATCTTAACACGTGAAATGATGCAATTGCTAGATGATGTTAAATTATTACGTGATCAAATTACAGAGACATACCAAGAAGCTTATGATGCGTTACAAAAAGCAAATATGACATTGGGTGTAATTTCTGAAATGGTTGATGCAGTACCAGTAGATACTGGAATATCTATTAGCTATCGTAGTGTTATGGGGGTAGAAATACCTAAAATTTCCTATGAAAAACAAGGAATGACTTTTATGTACGGTTTTGAAAGTGGTAACTCTAAATTAGATTATGCATTTCAATGTTTTTTACGCGTAAAAGAATTAACTGTAGTTTTAGCTGAAGTAGAAAATAGTGTATACCGTTTAGCAAATGCAATAAGAAAATCACAAAAACGTGCAAATGCTTTAAAGAATATCGTTATTCCTGAATTTGAAGCAAATATCAAATTCATTAGTGATGCCTTAGAAGAAAAAGAACGTGAAGAATTTTCTCGTCAAAAGGTTATTAAAGCAACAAAAGATAGACAAAAAAAATAGGAACGGAGTACTGTTCCTATTTTTTTTATAATTTTTTTAAAAAAAGTTAAAAAAAAGACTTGCAAAAATGAAAAGTATTTGTTATTATATATGG
>JAHHST010000049.1 GCA_020025055.1 Longicatena sp. | reverse complement strand
ATGTTAATGTATCTGTTGATTCAATTGGTTTAATTGAAGCATTTACTTTCTTAGTTTGACCTGGTTTCATTCCTTTGATTTCAGTTACATCAAGAACGATATCTTCAGCACTAATTTGTTCGCCAGCTTTTACTCCAAAGAATTGAAGTTCTGCTGCAGATGCAAATGCATTATTTGAATCACCTAATGATTCTAATGCTGTAAATCTTACAAATCTTCCTTCTGCTTTGTCAAATTTTATTTTCTTATATTCATCTCTATTTAGAATTGAATTTCCATCATTTTCAAATGTTCCAACTACTACAGGTACAAAATCTTTTCCATCTTTACTTACTTCAACTTTATATTTAGTAACATCTCCGTTACGAGATCCATCTTGTCTAGGTAGATAATTCACTTGAGACAATAGATAAGAATCCCCTAAATCCACTGTTACAAACTCTGGTAGCAATTTATTATCGCTATAATTAGAATGCCAGAATGTATCTTCCTTACCATCAATTACATGTTTAACTGGACTTTCTGAAGCAAATGTTGATGCTTCTGCTTTCATATTTGGATTCACAATTAATTTTTTTGAATCTTCTTGAGCATCATTACTTCCTTTATATTCAAGTTCTGTAATTGCTTTATATAGCGCAACCATTTGATTGTTAACTTCTGTTTGTGTTACACCTTCTTTTGTTTTTAACGCTTCTGCTTTATCAAGCTCTGCTTGAAGTTTTTCTAATGAAGCAGCAACATATAGATTTGGATATTTTGTAGATTCTTTTGCATCATCAATCAATGTATTTAAATCTTCAAAATAAATGCTATCCAATACTTTTATTTCTGTAGTTTTGCTAACTGTTTCTCCTTTATTTGTACGTCCTTTAGAAGTAACAGTAATATTAGCAACACCTGCTTTATGACCTTTTAATGCATAATGTGGGCCATCCGTACCAACTGTTTTAATAACTTCAATCGTATCAGGATCACTACTTGTTACTTCGTAATATGGATTTGTAGCATCATTTGGTGTTACTTTAGCAGCAAAGTCCATAATACGTCCAACATAAAGTTCTTTTGGATTCTTTTCATCAAATACGATATCCTCTACAGCTTTTTGAGAATTTTCATAAAATTCTACTTCATCAATATTTAATTTAAATGTTTGACCAGCTTGAGATGTTTTTGCATTTAATTTAAAGCCATCTAAAGTTTTTGGTGAATCAAATTTAATTGTATAAGATCCATCAGCATCTAATTTTGTAATAGAATATGATTTAATTAATTCCTCTTTTCCACTATTAATTGCATATAAATCAAAATCTTTTAGAGCCCCTACATTAATTGTATTTCCATCGTGTCTTAAATAAATCTTAACTTCATCTATCTTACGAGATTCTTTAAATTCAAATTTAATGTAGTATGGTAATCTAGCAGGTACTTCTGATTCATTATTTCCCCATTTAAATTCAAATCGGTTCGCATCTGCACCCCATTTACCATCAACAAGCTTATCTACACCCATATCTTTTTGTAATACAGTTTCATCTTGTCCAGTGACTTTCATTTCATTTGCTTCTACTTTAACACGTGAAATATCTGGAATAGTAGGTTCTTCGATTTGCGTATTTGTATCAAATTGAGAGTTGTTATTTCCAACAAACATCATTTGTGCTGCTGCAAATGTTTGATCCGTAATATCCATTTCTTTATTTGCTGTAAAGATTACAGTACCTAAAGATTGTGTACCGCTAATTAAGCTTTGGTCTCCTACATTTGTAAATACAAGGTTTGCATTTCGATTTCCTTTACTATTTTCAGTTTTCATAGCTTCACGATCAAATGCGAATTGTTTCATATTTAATGTTGCAAGAGATGGCATTGCTTTATTGTATTTAAAGTCTTCACTGTTATATGGTAATTTTAATCCAAATGCATATACATTTTTCATTCCTACACCATATAAATCGATTGTTACAGATTCACCTGCTTTTACATGTGTTTTATCAGCAACTAATTTTACAGTACCTTCTGGATTTCCTGATTTTTTAGAAATTCCACCATTCAACTGAGTTGTAGTATACGCAATATCATATGCGTCATAATAACCATTATCATTCCAATCAGAGCTTTGTACTTGATCCCAAGTAGCATCTCCTTTTTCAAGACCTACATAGTTCTCAATTTGAGTTAAATCGTTCGCATCAACAACACCATCATTGTTTGTATCACCTGGTACAGTTCCTGTTGTTCCATCTACAATATATGGTTGTAATTCTGCAGCTGAGAAGAATCCTCCTGCTGATTCTCTTACAACTAATTTAATAAAACGAGCTTTTTTACCAGTCAAATCAATAGTTTTTGTATCTCTTACTTCTGCACTAGAACTATATGTCCATGCATCATGTTTAGATGAATCCCATGCCAATTCCCAAGTATTTCCATCAACACTTGTATAAACATCCATCTTCTTAACTGTTCCGTTTCCTTTATTATCTTGACGTGGAGTATATTCAAAACGATCCATTTGGTATACTTTTTTCATATCCATAATGAAATCTTTTCCAATTGCATTGCCAGTTGAATGGAACATATTATTGTAATCAAAGTCTAATGCATTTTTTAATGCTCCCCAATCATCTCCATAACTCCATTTTAATTCAATATTCTTTGGAACGTTTCGATAAGGATCTAAAGCACTTTGTGCTTCCAATGGTTGACTCCATGCAGAATATCCATCTTTATTAATTGCACGTATACGATATGTATGTTTAGAATGATACTTCAAATCTTTATGATTAAATTCAGTAGCTGTAATTCCTGTTTGAATAATTCCATCAGTTTCTAATTCATATCCAGTTGCATTTTCAACTGCATTCCATGTTAACTTAATGCTAGTTGGAGTAATTGTATCTTCATTAGCTGCCAAACCAGTAGGTGCACTTAATGAATCATTTACTTCATTTTTATCAAGTTTTCCATCATTTTCAAATCCTTTTACTGTTAATTCAACAGCATTGTTGTTAACATCTGTTTTTTCAAATTTAACAAATAATTTAGGAGTTGTAGTGATTTCTTTTTTCGCAAACTCTGAACCTTTCGTTGCGTATTTATTTAAATTTGGTTTTGCATTATAGAAATATACATTTCCAGTAGCTTTATCAAATGCTTCTTGTGAAGTTACTACTTTAAAATCAGCTTTATTTAAAGTTTTTGTACCAATCTTAGCACTAATATCTGTTGGTTCTTTAGAAACGTTAACTACAAATGTTGTATCTCTATTTGCTTCATATCCTGTATAAGTACCATTGCTCTTTTCAGCAGTTAATACTGCATTACCATTTGCAACTTTACTTGTAAAGTGTGTTGTTACAGCTGAACCATATGTTGGTTGTTCAATATTTGTATTATCAATAGATTTTCCATCATCTTCATATAATGTGTAATCTGTTTGTGCTTTTGTAGCATCTGGATAGAATTCCACAATACGTTTTGTTTTGTCTAAACCTTTTTTATTTGTAGCTGTTTTTGGCATTGCATTATTATTTTCTTCATACATTGGAAGAATTGCACCATTTTTTACAAATAATGGAAGTTTCCAAATTGGTGCATCAAAATTATTTAATGTTTTTCCACCCTGATATTGTTTTCCTGTAAAATAGTCAATCCATACTTGTTTTTCATCTGGTAAATAGATTCCATTACGAATATCATCACCGTTTTCCTTCATTGCAGTATTTTGATAAACAGGAGCTACTAATAAATTTTTACCCATCATAAATTGATACTGTACATTTTTCCCATAGGTATTAGGATCATTTGGGAATTCTAAGAACATTGCACGTACTTGTGGTTTTCCTTTTTCATCTCCACTACCTAAATTTGCTGAAGTATATGCGGTTGAATAAATATATGGCATCAATTGTGCACGAAGTTTTAAGTACATACGATTAATTGATGTTGTATCTTCTCCAAAAACATATGGTTTCTTAGGATAACTTCCCCAACCATCCATATCAAGCATCATTGTTGTGAATGATTTCCATTGAATATCACGTGTTTGAATTAAAGCACTACCACCAAAAATTCCATCAACGTCACTAGAAACATTAGGGTTACCACTTAAACTTTGTCCGATATATGTTGGAATATGGAATCGGATGTATTCCCAGTTACCACCAGTTTGGTCTCCAGTCCAGATACCACCATAACGTTGTGTACCACCCCATCCATCTAAAGTAACGATAGTTGGACGATCTTTTGTTTCAGAAATAATATCATAAGCAGTTTTAATACCATTTAAACCAAATGAATATCCTGAACCAACCCATGCAACGTCAGTTTTTAATGTACGTATTCCACCAGTTTTAACTTCTTTTTTAAAATCTCTTTGTAAATGAATTGGCTCAGATGGGTTTGGAGTTAAATTACTTTGTGTCCAAAGTCCAGTTGCAATCCCATTTTGATGAGCATAATCAGTAAATTGTTTCAGATTATCAACGTTATCATCTAAACTTGTATCACTTTGACCGTATCCACATCCATAACCATCATTTGGTAAGAACCATCCCATTGGCATATCATATTTAGCATATTGATCAATAACTCCACGAGCAGAGAATTTATAACTATCTCCTTCCCCGTTTAAAGTTTCAAGGACTCCACCATTTTTAATTTGTCCTTTATTATTTGTTTCTTTATATTTATCTTTATCATGAATTGTTTCTAATGGTGTACTTCCATTAGGTGTCCATTCATCACGGTTATAGCAGTTTAAATGTCCCATATAGAATGAATTTTCTGGGAATAATGCTGGATTACCTGTTACTTTAAAATATCCATCTAAAATTTGTGTTGGTGTATTTCCTACAAAATAATATGCATCGAAACGTTTTTCAGTATGAGATGTTTCTACTACACCTTTTTTTGCTGCACCAAAATCATAAACACCTTTTTTAAATGTATTACGTACAACCCCATAACCATTTGTTGACCAATAGAATGGATTTGGACTTGCAACTCCTCCATCTACCCAGTTATTTGTATTTGCAATATTAATAGCTGTACCTTTATGTGCAAATCGTCCATTTTGAGTACCACCACCATAGAAATTTTCATTTTCATTTTCTACTAATGTTTGAATTGTATTTCCATTTTTATACTGAAGTGGTGCTGCTTCTTGCCAATATACTTTTCCAGATGCATCTGTCAAAGTCATCATAGACGTTTCTTTATTAATAAGTAATTTCACACTACTTGTTGAAATTACATAGTTATCTCCTACTTCACTTACCGTTGGTGTAGGTTTTGAATATTCTACAGAACTATCCCCTTGTTGTACAATTGTACCTTTATGATCCCTGCTATTTGGCTCGGCATAGTCTTTAAAACTACTATCTTTTCCATCAGGTTCCATATTAAAGCGGAATAATCCATTTTCTAAAAATGTAAGTTGTGCTTTCTCTCCGTTTATATAATTTATAGTTACTACATTATTTTTTACTGTTGGTACCACCGAAACTTTACTTAAAAATGTATATCCAGGTTTCGGCTTTATCTCATTTTCACCTTGATTTTCTTTTTTATTAACTTGTTGTTTATTATCTTTTACATTTTCACTAGCTAATACTGGTGCCATCTGAATACTAGAAGCTGCCATTAATCCACTAATGGCTAAAATAGTTACTTTATTTAAATTCTTTTTTGACATAATTAAGTTTCCTCTCCTTATAATTGCTTTTTTATTCATATATTATAAACTTATAAATTTTTTTACTTTAATTACGTTTTTACCCTCCTTTTTTATTTGTAAAAAATTTATTGCAATCGTGATTCATATCTTCACATTCAAAGATAGCGGTTACAAACCAATTTTATTCCTGTGTAAGCGCTTTGTCTTTGCACTTTTTAGTTTTTTATTTGTACATATGTGCAACAAGCTTTATGTATAAAACACTTATATTTTAAATTTTTTTATCTTTTTTCATTAAATATACAACTTTTTTTCTTTATTCTGTACTTGACATTCCCTATGTTAAGAGTAGCATTATATAAATAGTTGATGGTACAACTATTTATATAATCAGGAGGTTTAAAGATGGATATCACAAAAAGAAAAATTACCAAAATAGCACGTGAAATAAATAAATTCACAGTTCGAACTTTAAAAAAAGATGGAATTGGTATCTCCGAATTTGATGTCATTCATGTAATACGTAAAAATCCTGGCATTACACAAAAAGAAATTGGTAATATTTTAGGAATTGATAAAGCTGCAATAGCACGCCAATGCGCAAATTTAGAAAATAAAGGATATCTAAAACGAAGAAAAAATCCAAAGGATGGCAGAAGTCAATTGTTATTTGCCACTGAAAAGGCTGAACAACTTAAAAACTCTAAAACTTATGTTGAAGCTTCTTTCTATGAATGGCTATTAGAAGATTTAAGCGAAGAAGATCAACAAGTTTTTTCTAATTTATTAGATATTTTATATTTAAAATGTAAAAATGAAAGTAAAGCAAATTTTACCACCATGACAAACAAAATAGAAAGTGATCACTCTTATGAAAAAGAATAAAAGAAAACTATCTACAGCCATGAGTTTTATAATTTTATTTGGCATTGTAAGTCTTTTTTCTGATATGACACACGAAGGTGCTTCAAGTATTCGAGGTGCATATCTTACTTTATTAGGTGCTTCTGCTGGAACGATTGGATTTATTTCTGGTCTAGGAGAATGTATTGGATATTCCCTACGCTATGTCTTTGGGAAAATCGCAGATTATACAAAACAATACTGGAATCTAACTATTCTAGGGTATTTATTAGATCTTCTTGCAGTTCCTGCATTATCTTTAGTAGGAGGTACTTATGGTTGGGTATGGGCATGTTTACTATTAATGATTCAACGTATTGGGAAAGCCATAAAAAAACCTGCAAAAGATACCATCATGTCTTTTGCAGCGTCTCAAGAAGGAATTGGTAAAAGTTTTGGAATCCAAGAAGTACTTGATCAAATTGGTGCTTTTTTAGGTCCAGTTCTTCTATATCTAACTATGTTATTTCAAACTGATGGTTCTACCTTTCAAATATATTCTCGATGTTTTGCAATCCTAATAATTCCTGCAACTATTACCTTTATTTTATTACTCTATACAAAACATCGATTTCCAAATCCAGAAAATTTTGAACCAACTCCAAAAGAATATATTCCATTTCAATTAAAGAAAGAATTTATTTTTTATATTATTGGCATTAGTTTATTTGCGTTTGGTTTCATGGACTATTCTTTAATTATCATGCATATTTCTCATTTTTATACAAATTTAGCAAATGGACTTGCTGAGACAACCTCACTAATTAACACAGGTACCATCCCATTATTATATGCCGGTGCTATGTTAATCGATGCAATTTCTGCAATGTTTTTTGGATTTTTATATGATAAAAAAGGTGTTAAAGCTCTAATCTGGTCAACCCTTATTTCTGCTCCATTTAGTATCTTTATTTTTAGCATGCACTCCATCCCAATGGTTCTTATTGGAATTCTATTATGGGGAATTGGCATGGGCGCTCAAGAATCTATTTTAAAAGCTGCAGTAACAACAATGGTCCCAAAAACTAGTAGAGCAACTGGTTATGGTATCTTTGAATTGGGATTTGGAGTATTTTGGTTTTTAGGCAGTTGGTTGCTAGGTGTTCTTTATGATATCAGCATTCCTATTATGATTGGGGTATCAATGATTACGCAATTATCTGCAATACCTTTCTATCTATATTCTACAAAATGTAGCACTAACAATACGAAATAATCTAATCTTATTTACTCTATTGCAAACGAATCATAAATAACATTAATCGTTTTTTCAAAATTATAATCTTCTACTCCTACAACAATATTAATTTCATCACTTCCCTGTGTAATCATACGAACATTAATATCGTTTTGACCTAAAATCGCAAATAATTTCCCAGATATCCCTGGACGATAATTCATTTTACGACCTACTGTTGCAATTAACGAGATATGATCAATTACTTTTACTTTATCAGGATCACATGCTTTCTTTATGTCACTTACAATATCATAAACTACATCTTTTACATCATCCGTATTCACAACAATACTAAAGGAATCAATTCCACTTGGTACATGTTCAATTGATATGCGATAGTTTTCAAATACTTCAAGTGCACGGCGAACGATTCCAATTTCATCAGACATATGATTTTTATATATAGCAACTACAGAAAAGTTTTTCTTTCCTGCAATTCCGGTGATGATTTGGTCTGAATCATCATTTTTTATTTCATCTACGATAATCGTTCCACCTTCTTCTGGGTGATTCGTATTTAAGATATTAATCGGAATATTTTTTTCTTTTACGGGAAAGATTGCTTCTTCATGAAGTACGCTTGCTCCCATATAAGATAACTCTCTAAGTTCACTATAAGTAATCGTATGAATTCGTTTTGGATTTTTTACGATTCTTGGATCTGCCATTAAGATTCCTGATACATCGGTCCAGTTTTCATACATATCTGCATCAAGTAGTCTTGCTAAGATAGAACCGGTAATATCGCTTCCTCCACGAGACATTGTCTTGATTGTTCCATCAGGTAAAGAACCATAAAAACCTGGCATTACAAAACAATCGTGATTTTTTAGAAAATGGTCTAATCGAAGTTTTGTTAAATCGTAATCAATTTTTCCATCATAACGAAAAGAAATAATATCTTTTGCATCTACGAATGGAAAGCCTAGATATTCTGCCATTAGTTTTGCTGTTAAAAACTCTCCTCGACTAACTAAATAATCAGTAGACATTGATTTACGTAGTTCTGATTGTAATTGAGCTAAATCTTCTTCAATCGGATATTGAAGGTGAAGTTCTTTCTTAATAGATAGGAAACGTTCTTTGATCAATTCGAATAAAGGAATATAGTCTACACTATATTTTAGATGCGCTTCAATCAGATATAACAAATCCGTTACTTTATTGTCTTCTTTTGACTCTCTCCCGCTTGCACTAACGACAACAAAACGTCTAGAAGAATCACTCTGAATGATCTTTTTTACTTTTTTAAATTGATTGGCATTTGCTACAGATGAGCCCCCAAATTTTGCAATTTTCAACATAATCGCTTCTCCCTATATTCCTAATTTTATTTACAAATTTTTTCAATATCATATGGTGTGTTTTGATATACAAAATAATTCAACCAGTTACTAAAAATTAAATTTGCACAAGATCTCCATTTCACAACAGGTTCCTTACTAGGATCATCCTCTGGAAAATAATTTTCAGGAACTTTTGTCATAGGATTTAATAAACAATCTCGAATATATTCTTTCTTTAGTGTATCTTTATCATATTCTGCATGTCCCATTAAAAAAATCTGTCTTCCTTGATCTGTTTTTATCGCATAAACTCCAGCAATTGGAGATGTTGCCATAATTTTAAGTTCTGGTATTTTTTCAATATCTTTTTGTAAAACCGTCGTATTTCTTGAATGCGGAATCCAAAATTCATCATCAAATCCACGAAATAACATATATGTAGGATCTTGTACATAATGTAGATATACCCCTGATAATTTTTGATTAAGTTTTTGTTTTTGAATTCCATAATGATAATATAGTCCTGCTTGTGCACCCCAACATATATGCAATGTCGAATGTACATGGGTACAAGTCCATTCCATAATATTGCACAACTCATCCCAATAATCGACCTCTTCAAATGCTAAATTTTCAACAGGTGCTCCCGTAATAATCATTCCATCAAACTTCTGACTTTTTACATCTTCAAATGTTTTATAAAAGGAAAGCATATGCTGTTCACTTGTATTTTTCGATGTATGTGTACTTGGGGTAATGAGTTCCATTTCAATTTGTAACGGCGTATTTCCTAATACTCTTGCCAATTGCGTTTCTGTCTCAATTTTTGTAGGCATCAAATTTAACACAAGAATTTTTAAAGGTCTTATTTCTTGAACATTCGCTCTTGTTTCTGTCATTACAAAAATATTTTCATTTCTTAACGTATCTGCTGCAGGCAATTCATTCGGTATTTTAATTGGCATTTTCAATCACCTGATCTAATGCTTGTGAAATATCTGCAATTAAGTCATCTTTGTTTTCTAAGCCACAACTCATACGAATTAATCCTGCTGGTATTCCAGCTTGTTCTAATTGTTCATCCGTCATTTGACGATGTGTAGATGAAGCAGGATTTAAACAACATGTACGAGCATCTGCAACATGTGTTTCAATAGCCGCTAACTTTAAATGTTTCATAAAAATTTCTGCTGATTTTCGTCCACCTTTTAATTCAAATGAAACTACTCCACAAGAACCATTTGGTAAATATTTTTCTGCTAATGAATGATATGGATCTGATGAAAGTCCACAATAGTTCACTTTGGTAATTTTTGGATGAGATTCTAAAAATTCTGCAACTGCTTGTCCATTCTCGCAATGACGTTGCATACGCACATGTAAACTTTCTAATCCTAAATTTAAATAAAATGCATTTTGTGGAGATTGCGTAGATCCAAAATCACGCATTAACTGTGCCGTACATTTTGTAATAAATGCGCCTTCTTTACCGAATTTTTCTGCATATGTAATTCCATGATAACTATCATCTGGAGTACATAATCCAGGAAATTTTTCTGCATGTGCAAGCCAATCAAATTTTCCTCCATCAATAATTGCACCACCAACTGTTGTTCCATGTCCATCCATATACTTTGTTGTAGAATGCGTTACAATATCAGCTCCCCATTCAAATGGGCGACAATTGATTGGCGTTGCAAACGTATTATCAACAATTAATGGTACTCCGTGCTTATGCGCAGCATTCGCAAATCGTTCGATATCAAATACCGTAAGAGCAGGGTTCGCAATTGTTTCCCCAAATACTGCCTTTGTATTTGATTGAAATGCATTTTCTAATTCCTCATCACTACAATTTGGAGATACAAAACTTACAGAAACACCCATTTTTGCCATTGTAACCGAAATCAAATTAAATGTTCCCCCATAAATACTAGAGGATGCAACAATATGATCACCGTTTGAGCAAATATTAAATAAAGCAAAAAAATTAGCTGCTTGTCCTGATGAAGTAAGTGTTGCTGCACTTCCACCTTCTAAAGCACATATTTTTTCAGCAACTGCATCACAAGTTGGATTTTGAAGTCGTGAATAAAAATAACCACTCTCTTCTAAATCAAAAAGTTTTCCCATATCTTCACTTGTTGAATATTTAAAAGTAGTTGACTGAATAATCGGAATTTGTCTAGGTTCTCCATTCTTTGGAGTATATCCTCCTTGTACACAGATTGTTTCTAAATGTTGATTTTTCATAAATCTTCTTTGTATGATTTATACTCAAATCATACTTCTCCTTTCTTTTTCATAGTTGGAATTATATTTCTTACACAATACAATGTATATTTTGTAATATAAGAATAGCCTTTGCTCACATCTATAAAAAACAAAAACCCGTCTTCCTAAGAAGACGGGTGAAATACCGTGGTACCACTTCTCTTTATTTTGCGTGAAACAAAAACTCTTAGACATCCA
>JAHHST010000048.1 GCA_020025055.1 Longicatena sp. | reverse complement strand
ATTTAAATCCTTATCTAAAACAGATATTCAATATATCCAACAACAGTTAAACATTATCTCTATTTCTTACCCATCTTTACCTTGTATTTTAAATGAGAATGGAATTTGGGATATGGATAGTGAACAAGTTTTAGTTTCCTTTTCAAATATTTTCGCATTACCAAAAAGTAAACTGCTTACTCCACTTCACATACAACGAATTTATGAAATTGCTTATGCAACTTATGTATATAATTACAATAGAATTCCTTTACCGACTCCTTTACACATACATTCTTTTGGTATCCATGTAAAACAATTACAAAAAGATTTAAACGAGCTTCATAAATTCTATCCAGAAATTCCTCTATGTGATTTAAATATGCATTATGATGATAAAACGAAAAATAGCGTACAAGCATATCAACACATGCTAGGAATTAAAGAAGATGGAATTGTATCAAAAACAATTTGGATTTTAATTCAACAAACCATAAAAGAATTAAATTCTCAATAATATAAATAAACTGTGATATCTACAACTATCACAGTTTAGGTTTTTTATATTGATTTTTCTTGTTTTTATAGTTTTTGCTTTGCTTGCCTCTACTTACTTGATTCCTTCCTTTTTTACCATAGTAATTAGAGCTTGGTTTTGTTGCTGGAATTAAGCAATTCGGTCCATTTCCAATTAAATCTGTACGTTTTGCTATTGTTAATGCTTTATGTACTAAGTCATAATTTTGTGGATATGTAAATTGCATTAGCGCACGTTGCATTGCCTTTTCTTCCCACGTTTTTGCCACATAAACAGGTTCCATATTTTTAGGATCAAGTCCCGTATAATACATGCATGTCGAAGGAGTTCCTGGGGTTGGATAAAAATCTTGTACTTGTTTTGGCGTATGATGAATTTTTTTCAAATAGCATGCTAAATCTATGGCAGCATCTAAATCACTTCCTGGATGTGAACTCATCAAGTATGGAACAATATATTGGTTCATATTGAACTGTTTATTTTTTCGTTCAAATTTATCAACAAATTTCATATATAATTCTTTATGTGGTTTTCCCATTTTATCTAATACTTGCTCATTAATATGTTCTGGTGCTACCTTTAACTGCCCACTAATATGATGTTGAACTAACTCATCAAAAAATTCATCACTTTTATCATACATTAAATAGTCATAACGAATTCCTGAACGAATAAAGACTTTTTTTACATTTGGAATATCTCGAACTGCTCTTAGTATTTCTAAATATCGACTATGATCTACTACTAAGTTATTACAAGGTTTTGGAAATAAACATTCTCTAAATTTGCATGCTCCAAATTCTCTTTGTTTATCACATGCTTCTCTTGAAAAGTTTGCAGTTGGACCTCCAATATCATGAATATATCCTTTAAAATTCGGCATTTGTGTGATTTTTTTAGCTTCTTCTACAATACTTTCTTTACTTCTTGTAGAAATAACTCTTCCTTGATGATGCGTAATTGCACAAAAAGAACATGAGCCAAAACATCCTCTATTCGAAACGATTGAAAATTGTACTTCCTCAATTGCTGGAATATAATGATATTTTGGATGGAATGTTCTTTCATATGGTAATGCATATGTAAAATCCATCGTTTCTTGTGTTAATGGTAAAGCAGGTTGATTTTGTACAACATACCAACCATCATATGGTTCTACTAATACGCTTGCAGCAATTGCATCAATATTTTCATGTTGAATATGAAAACTTTCTGCATACTTACGCTTATCTGTACGGACTTCCTCAAAACTTGGTAACATGATATAGTCATTTACATATTCAATACTTTTCGTTTTCCAGCAAGTTCCTCTAATATAACACAAATCCTTCGCTTCTAATCCACTTGCTAAAGCATCTGCGACTTCAACAATTGTATTTTCTCCCATCCCATACATTAATAAATCGGCTTGCGAATCTATTAAAATACTTCTTCTTACTTTATCATCCCAATAATCATAATGGGATAAACGTCGTAAGCTTGCTTCAATTCCTCCAATTAATACTGGTTTATGAGGAAATAAACGTTTTAATATTTGCGTATATACGATAACAGCTCGATCTGGTCTTTTTCCCATAACCCCATCATCACTATAGTAATCTTTATCTCTTCTTCGTTTATTTACCGAATAGTGATTTACCATAGAATCAATATTTCCACTAGAAACTAAGAATCCTATTTTTGGTTCTCCAAATTGTGTAAATTCATCATCATTATGCCAATCTGGTTGAGCTAAAATCGCACAGCTATATCCAAATGCTTGTAATGTTCTTGTAATGATTGCACAGCCAAAAGATGGATGATCAACATATGCATCACCACTCACATATACAAAATCCACTTGTTCAAATCCCTGTTGCAACATTTCTTCTTTTGTTGTTGGTAAAAAAGCCACTTAATATCCTCCTGTTCAATTTGCATCTATAATTCTTTCTAGTGCATGATATACAATATATTCAGCATAGGTATCCATAGAGCAATATTGTGTTAGTTCTTTATATATTGTTTCTTTTTCTTTTCCTTGACTTGTTTGATATATTCGCCACTTTGCAACTGCATCCATTCCATATGAAATAGCCAAGTCTTCATATCGATAATCAGAAAAAATAGGTACTAATACTTTTAAAGAAAACATTCCCGCCATACGAACATCATATATATTTCCTGTCGAAAATGGCAATGATAAATCTACCATTCGTTCCCATAATGATTTTAGTTGTTCTTCATATTGAGGAAACTGCTTCGCTAATTGTCTTAGACGTAATTTTTCTGCTCCCTCCATATTAAATACCATAATCGTTCCTTCTTTAGGAACACTATCTAATAATTCTTGGATAAATTGTTCACGACAATCTCCCTCACCAATAAATCCAGTATGTGTTAATTGACTTCCCTTTTCTTTTTCAACATGTAAGCTAAATTGAAAAGTTAATACATCATATGGCTTCATTCCTTCATAAGGAGGAAATGCATAAGTTTCCCATTCAAAATCTAAATAAGAGATAGGATATTTAATATGCTCCTTTCTCCATACTCGTAAAGCTGATCGATCCACATATAATCCATCATTGCGATCAGCCATAATTTGAGCATATTGATGTCTAGACCCTTCAATTCGATTCAGATCAGCATCTTTTAATCTAGTAATTCCATCCTCTTTCATTGCATATTTATGCTGAGATTGCACTAGATTTGTAATTGATGTTACAGATACTTCTTCAGTAAAACACTCTCCATAAAAAGGACACTTATTTCCTCTTGTACATGCTGTTGTTCGCTTTACTGCTACATCTTCTTGTGTATCTATTTGCTTCATTACATGGATAACTTCAATAATATTTCTTTTTTTCTCATTTACTAAATCCATAATTTTGTGTCCTTTATGATTATGACTATTATATAAAACATCACTAATTTCTAATAAAGAGAATACATCTAAATCTTTTCCTCTAACATAGTCGGCATTAAGATGAATTGCATATATTTCATCTACATAAATATCTAACAATTCTAATATAGAAACTGTATCTGCTATATATTGTGCGTCTGCTTCTTTTGGATAGCAACTTCGATATGTCATATACATAATTGTAGTATCATTTTCTTGAATTAATACAGGCACTTTAATACGTAATTCTTCATATGCAAAACGTGCATTTAATAATACTTTTTTTTCTTTATATGCTTCCATTGCCAATGCAGGATCATCATTAGGCTTCCCTTCAAAAATATCATTACAAAGCATTAATCTTTCTTTTACTAGATCACTCATACTTTCATTATAATTTACAAAAGTCATATATTCTTGCGACTTACGTCGTGATAACCAAAATAGACGTTTACAGCGCTCTAGTTTCTTTATATCTGAAATATGATACATATTTATCTCCCACTTTCCGTCTTTTTTATTATAACATAAGAATATTTATTTAGGATGATATTGTTTTAACATATCTTCTACAATTTCTTTTAATTCCGCTTTTAAAATCATCGGTTCTTTAATTTCAATTTTATTACCACATGATAATAAAAATTGTAATGTTGCAATCTTTCCTTCCATTAATGTTTTTAAATGATAAGTTGTATCATCAATCCATTCCCCAACAGGATGTATACCAATCATTTTTTCACTTATTAATAACGCTTGCTCATCATGCAACAATACATCAATTTCATATACCTCATTTTGCATGATTCCTTGTTCTCCAATATGCTTTTCTAACTTGAAATCTCGATCTCTTTCAAACCTTGTATTGGTAAGTTGTACTTCCTTCATTCGCTCTTCACTAAATTTAAAATTACGAAAATCTTTTGCTTTTAATGAATAAGCCAAACAGTAATAACTTCCTTTATCATTTAATATTTCATAAGGATGTATTCTTATACGTTCAAATGTTTGACTATGCATTCCTTTATATTTTATATCAACTGCAAAATGATCTTTGCGTGCACGATCCATATTCATAATAAAATTTTTTAGAGTTGGATTCATTAATTGTGTACTTGATGTAACATAAACTCCACCATCCACTTTTTGCATATTTGTAGTTGCAAGAATCTTATCCATTGCATGCTGATACTGATGCAGCATTAAAAAATCTTGATGGCTACTCATATAATTCATCGCTTCAATTAAAGATTGATACTCTTCACGATGTAGTCCTAACACCGGAAATAGAGTTGATTGTTCCAATTTATAACCTCCAAATTTCCCAGTTGTACTAATAATCTTATATCCTGCATTTTCTAACTCTTCTCTATATACGCCAATATTTCTAATATTTGTATCTAATTCTCTTGCTAAATCTGCTCTTGTCATAAATCCTCGTGCTTTCAATAATACTAACATTCGGATACAATTTACACACTTACTCATAGGATTACCTCCAAGTTTCTATAAAAATAATAGCATAAAAATAAAAGCTCGAATAAGCAATATTTTATATTGTTACATTCGAGCTATCTTTTATTAAAGTGTAATTCTATTCACTATCTTCCAATACTTCCCAATTATTCATATTGAAAATGTCATCGTGCACAGTAATCCATTTACCTGGTAAGAATGTATTTCCATGATTTTTAGTTACACTCCATTCAGTAAATAAAATATATTGTTTACCTTTTTTCGCTAAATCATTCTTTAATGGATTCTTAGTAAATGGGTTCACTGCATTTTTAATAATCCCATCTGTAGCAATTCCTGGTACATCCGCATTTGTCATAAATGATGTATCTGTTTTAAATCCTTTGGAATTAAAGTCTTTTACCATAAATAACGAATTAAATTTTTCTACATCACCATATGGTTTACCATCTGCAAATTGGAAATTATCAAAATGTTTAAGATGATGTCCATGGTCAGATACAATAATAATTCTCGTATTGTCATATACATCATTTTCTTTTAAATAATCAAACCATTTTCCTAATTGTTTGAAAGCAGCCATATTTACATGATAATGAGTTACTTGATTCTCAGTTTCCATATGAAGTACTTTACCATCTAAATTAAAACGATCTTTATGATCTTTATCATATTGTGTATTATCTACATCAAATGAAGGTACATATTCTGGTTCTTGTAATAATATTGGTTCATGTGTTGTATTATTACTCATCATTAAGAATGTTCCTTTATTACCATCAGAAATCTTTGTCATATGTGTTAGATTTTGTAATACAGAGTATGCTGTTGTAAATCGACTAGTAACACCTTTTGATTTTGAAATACCAAACAATGTTTGTTTTGTCGCAACTTTATTACATCTTTCAGCAGTACCATTATAGTTACCATTATCATAAATATTTGGTTGAACTACAAGTGGAGATACTTTAAACAAACTATATACAAATAGGTTTCTATTCAATCTTAAAAAGCTATCTTCTTTTGCAAGTGTATTATTTTGTTTTGCATAGAAATTTTCCATTGTAATAAATCTATGAATATTTGGATAATCATCATAAATTGATAAATCAGGAATCCATCCATATCCTGCATATGTTGGATCAAACACAGTCGTTGTAAAGTTATTTTCATCAAATAACACAGGCATTACCTTCAATGCTTCATTTTGTTTATCTTTCAAAGATTCTTGATCCCTTTTATTTATATTTTTTGGAGTGTATTCATATCCACCATAAATTCCTGGAGTACCAACATTTGTATAACCACCATATGAAATTGTATTTGGATAATATGTAAATCCATCAAATTGATTTTTTAAATTTGCATCCTCATTTAATAAATAAGGGACCAAACCACCAATTGCACGGTCAAGCATTAAAACAACAACATTCTTTCCATTCTTGCTTAATGGAATACTTGCTGCTTTTGCTTGTAACTTATTAAGATTATCAATCTTATCAGATACAGCTGCATTTACATTTACTATGTTCATTCCACCCATACAAACTACCGCAATAATTGCTGCAGCATAGATTGCTTTAACAACTTCTTCTTTTTTCTTCCAAATAAAATATAGTAAAGTAATCACAAGAATAATGATTCCTAAATTAATAAATTGATCTTTTAATAAAACAACTGGTTTTATATCAAATGTTAGATTTGGAGATAAATTTCCATATCCTTTACCAAAAAACATGTAATTAACAATTGCCATTCCTGATAAAGCTAACATTCCAAATCCCATCGTTCTTTTTCCAGATGCACTTGCTAATGCATAAAATATACTAAACCATACAATGAATGTTCCTGCGGCCAAAACAAAGCAATTTAAGATATAAACTAATGGATTTTGTAATGTCATCGTATTGATAAATTCTTCTGGAGATGCCGCAACTACTGCTGAAGGAATTAATAGACCACATAATATCGTCATAAAAATAATTCCTAAGTAAAAAACCATATTTTCTGTTTTACTTATTTCTTTAATTTCAACTTTAACAAATTTTTTCTTAATATAATAAACAACTAAAGGAATGAATAACATAAACAATAATATACTAATTAAAAGTTGTCTTCTCATTGTTGCGAATGGATTTATAAATGAAATATAAACTAATCCAATTACTCCAACAATAGATGATAATACACTTAATACGAATTTTGGATCCTTAAATTTGTAGAACACAATTTTTACTAATGAGAAAATATTATTTAATGTCCAATAGAATACTAACCCTGATGGTGAATCATATAACAATACTAAGAAGATAATAGCCATACCGTATAATTGAATTTTACTTTTTAACGGCAATCCCTTCGTATAAATTACTGTTGATACCATATTAATCAATGTCATAAGAATAGGTAAAAGATTGATTGTAATTCCAGCAATCGTTAATAATCCATCTGGCGCACCTAAGTTAGAGATTGGTCCAAAAGAAACATGATTCAATAACTCTAAACTAGACAAGAAATTATAAGCCGCCATAAAAAATGGAATTTCTAAAAATAATGAAACTGAACCTTTTAAAATATCTGTCGGTTTATAATTATTTTGTCGATAATAGGTTTGCAACATCATAAAACGTTCATCACCTTTAAATGATTTTTTAATGTGTGTAACCCAATGATTCATTCTCTTTTCAACTTCTCGTTCTTCTTCTTGCATAGCGTCAGCACGTTTATACAATGGAAGAACTAAAAAATTCATTGCTAAACTTAAAAATATAATCGATAGACCTGGATTGTCTATAACTTTATTAGCTAATGAAAATAAAATTTCAAAAAATATTTCAAGTGGTCCAATAAACAGATTATATAAAATACTAAAAATATTCATTCTTGATCTCCTTTCAATTTTTCAATAGTACTTGTACTTTATTTTTTCTAAACTCCCTAATGATCAACGCACCTAAAATAAGTGCATTTATAACATAAATTGCATTAGATAATTGATAAATTTCTTTAACATACGAAAATAAATTTAAACAAATATGTAGAATTATTAAATTATTTAGATTTTGATATTTTAAATACAAATAACATAGAATCATTCCTACACAAATAGATACTATTGCAAGTTTTACATCCGCATGCGCAATTCCAAACAAAATAGAACTGCTAAAAAAAGAAATACGATTTCCTAAAACTTTTTTACAACGAAGAAATAATAAACCACGAAATAAGTATTCTTCACATATAGGACCTAAAAAGACTATACTTATCAAATTTAATATTGAACTTGGTTGTTTAGAAATTGGATCTTTTACAAGTAAAGAAATACTCGCAATAAATAATGTTAAACAAATTGTAAACACAACAAATTCAACTTTTTCGTTATTTGTCATTTTCATTTTTCGTTGCTTATATTCGATATTTTCCCTATGAAACCAATAAACAACCAAGATTGTCATAACGAATATATTAACAAAATTACTGATTTTAGATAATCCAATTTGACCCATTATGAATCTTACTATACTAGATCCAAATACATATACAATTAATGGGTTTATAATGCATAGGAAATCCTGAAAACGAATGATTTCTTTATCCTTCATTCTTTTCAAGTTCTGCATGTTTATTTATTAAATAATCTACAGTACGAATGGTAGCTTCGCCTCTATGTGCCCATGTTTCTTGTCTAGCTACTTCTCTTGCCGTTTCATATTTTGTATCATTTAAACAACTATCTATTAACGTTTTAACATTTTCTAAATTATCTTTTGTAAGCTGCTGTCCAATTTTTGGTAATGTTGTAAATGTCCACATTTCATCATCGAGCCAACACATATCATTTGTTGAGTTATCATAATCTGTATCTGTATATATAATTGGTTTATCAAATACAAGTGAGAAGTCAAATAACACACCAGAAAAGTCTGAGATTAATATATCAGAACGTTTTAATACATCAAAGTTATCATTATCCTTATTCCATTCTAATTGTTCGCTATTTGGAAATTGTTCCATTAATCCATCTAATAATTTTTTTTCTGATACATATGACTGTGGGTGAGGTCTAACAATAACATGATATCCTGTATCCAATAACAATTGAATTATTTTCCCGCCATAGCGATTAAAAATACTATTAGATCCCCATGATGGTGCTAATAATACATTAATCTGATGTTTATCCTCTTTTGTTTCATTTTTCATGGATTCTTTTAATCTATTATACATTTCATCCATATATGTTAAACCAACTAATGGTAACTCTTTCGCTTTTAAGTTACGAATTCTTTCTAAATCACGTTGTTGTTTAACTTGATAATCCCCTGATAATAAAACTGCATCGTAGTAATCTAAACCAAACATACGGTACGCTGCTGGATCATTTGCAGCATGAAGTACATGAACATACCATTTTACATCCTTAGATCTTTTCCATTGATATACATCTAACCCTGGTGTACTAGATAAAACGATATCTGCCTGTAACATATTTAACTTAGCAAACGCTTTGTTCCCTTCACCAATAAACTCACACTTTACATGTTTATAATCACGTTCAAGTGCTGGATCATCTTTAGAAGCAGTCATGTAAACAATAGATTCTCCTCTTTTTTCAAACTCATCACAAATCGGACCAAACGTATTCCAATATCGTTTACTGTCTGTAAAAATTGCATATGGAATATTCTTTTTATTCGTCTTTTCTGCTTTTCCTCCACTTAACACAAAACGTGCCTTCATAACCACATTACGTAATGCATAGATACCCGCGCCTAAAATACCGACAAGTATCGTAAACAACATACTCCCTGTCCCTGGATCAATATAAAATTGCATAACCTTCCTAACCTCTCTTCGATTTTTTATCATTTTTTATGCTAAATCGCTAAATAATTATTACATAATATAAGCTTTTTTTCAACCGTCTACCCAAATGCCAATTATGAATCTTTCTTAAGATTTACTTAACCACAAAAATAAAAAAAGATCTATAACTATATTATTTAATTTATATATCAAAATATATCTTAAATTGCCTATCGATGTATTTCATTTTTTATTCAAACAAAAAAAGATAAATGAAACATATTTACTATAATTTCATTTACCTTTTAAAATTTTTATTTTTCTATTTTTTTATTATAATATTTTAAACCCTACAGTATTAAATCCTATCAAAAGGATTGTGAATGGTTTAAAACTAATTTGCTCTTACAAATTTAGGTCGATAATTTAGTGGACAGTATCGTGATGGATATTCACCAAATTCTTTTTTTATTTCTTGATGTTTTGGAACAATTCCTTTATTTCCTAAAACTGCAACGACTTCTCCTATGCCATTTTCCAATGCAAACCCTAATGCTTTTGCTTCATCGATTGCACCTGCATCAATTAAGGCTAAAACTGCTTGGGCATTGCGTGTATAAACTGCATGCAACAAAATTGGATATCCATTAAAAATCCAATTTGGATCTGCTCCAAAATCAAGTAATTCTTTCACACGATCTGTGTCATTGTTCCACACTGCGTTTAATAATTCTTTTGCCATTTTTCGTTCATCAATCATAATACATACCTCTTTTTCTTTTTACATCTATATAATAAAATATATTGTTACATTATTCATGTAACAATATAAAATTACTATAGAAATTAAAATATTTATTCAAGATTTGTATTTGATTCTGGTTTATTATATGGTTCAGCATATCGTGTACCATTTTGATAGGCATCAAACGTTGTTAAAACATCATTTAAATCCTCATCGTAATTATATAACATCAGCAAATTTCCTTTTACTTTTGCTTTATATTCTTGTTCTTTATTATTCATATTTACAGTTACTTTTCCAGTATCTTTTACTTCTTGAAGTAATTTTTTCATATTTTTATCTTTTTCATTTACACGATATAAATAAACTGTTTTACCATTTACCTCAAAACTTTTTCCTTCATATGCTGCAAAATCGATTTTATCAATACCTTGTACATTTTCAACTTCTACCTTTTGCTTTTTAAAATAATCCATTACATCATCAATTGTTTGTGTAACATCATCTTTTGCATCCTCTGCATCATCTTTAATAGATGTAGAAAGATTATCATTTTTGTTATTTTGATTATCTTTTGAACTGCACCCAAATAATACACTTACTAATAATGCTGAGGTCAATACCGTTTTAAATAATTTTTTCATTTAAATTTCCTCCTTGTCATTACTAGTATGCTCCAATGCATGGTATCATATTCAATAACACTCATAAAATTATACTTAAAAATAAAAAAATCTTAATAATTAAAGACTACATTCTTTTTAAAATATATTCATAATATGTTTCTTCTAAAGACTTTCTTTTGTTCTTTGATATCTGTAACCATCGCCCATTACACATCTGCACACCTTCAGAATTAAAACTTTTTATATAGTGAAGATTTACGCATTCCCCTCGGCAATTTTCATAAAAATAATTAGTCGGATATGTCTGTAAAAATTTCTTCATAGACATTCTTTTACGATATTCATTATTTTTCGTTTTTAATATGATATAGTGACCTTCTGTTGTAACATAATATACATCTAACAAACATAACACTTCCATTGTCTTATTTTGTGTAATTGGAATATATAGCTTCTCCGTTATAATACTTGTCATTATTTTATCCAATACCATTTTAAACTCTTCTTCAAAAAAGGCTTTTGATACAAATCCTGTACCATAATATAAATAACCTTTTCTTGCTAATTCTTCATGTGAAGTTAAATATACAATAATTGCATTAGGAAATTTCAAATGAATTTCTTCTGCTAAATCAAAC
Organism: Longicatena sp.; assembly: GCA_020025055.1. Classification (GTDB taxonomy): domain Bacteria; phylum Bacillota_I; class Bacilli_A; order Erysipelotrichales; family Erysipelotrichaceae; genus Longicatena_A. The sequence goes on along the minus strand of JAHHST010000048.1, from coordinate 145 downwards.
CCAGATCGATTTTTTAATTCAACATCTAAAACATATACATCATATATTTCTCGTAATGATATTGTTTCATCATCACATATATCTACAAATACATTTCGATAATGTGTTCTTATAAATTTACTTACCATTTCTCCATATTCTTTAC
>JAHHST010000047.1 GCA_020025055.1 Longicatena sp. | reverse complement strand
TTTAAATTATAGCTAGAAAAGTGTTATTTATAGAGAAATAGTAATAATAATTTCACTAAAAAGTATTGTAATTAAAAAATAATTTTAGTATAATATCAATGTATTAATATGCTTGTATATACTTCGTGATATGGTCGAAGAGTTTCTAGCCGCATACCGTAAATGTGTGGACTACAAGTAAACAATTACTCTTTCTTTTTGTTCGGGACGTACTTGTTTGCTTGGCAAGCAGGTACGTCTTTACTATTTTTTATAGGAGGTCTTACTTATGGTCTTAAGAAGATACGCTATATTAGTAAATATATTAAATGGTTTTTTAAATACATATTAGGTTTTTTTTAATGGCTTAGTATGTTTTTTTTATTTCATAGGAGGATTAAGAAAGATGAATGAAATGAAACCGATTGTTAGTATCGTAATGGGAAGCAGAAGCGATCTTCCAACAATGGAAGCATGCTTTCAACAGTTAAAGGAATTTGGTATTCCTTTTGAAGCTCATGCTTTGTCAGCACATCGTACACCTAATGAAGTTATTGAATTAGCTAAAAATGCAAAATCACGTGGAATTAAAGTTATTATTTCAGCTGCAGGTGGTGCTGCTCACTTAGGAGGTGTAGTTGCAAGTTCAACTACATTACCAGTTATTGGTGTTCCAATTCAAACAAGTGCTTTAGGTGGAATGGATTCATTATTATCAACTGTACAAATGCCTGGAGGTATCCCAGTTGCAACTGTTGCGATTGGAAAAGCAGGAGCAAAAAATGCAGCTATTTTAGCAGCTCAGATGATTGCATTAACAGATGACGAAATGGCAGCAAAATTAGATGAATTTAAAAAAGAAATGGCTCATAAAGTATTAAGCGATTCCGTTATTAATGTGGATTAACAAATTATAGGGCAAAGGAGAAAGAAAGATTATGAACTATCGTGTGTATGTAAAAAAGAAGGAGGCATTTCAAGTAGAAGCCGATTCTTTATTTCACGAATTAAAACAAAATTTGAATTTAGCAAAATTAGAAAGTGTTGAATTATATAATGTATATGATATTTTCAATGGTGATGAACATGATGTTCAATTATTGAAAGAAAAAGTTCTTTCTGAAAAAGTTACAGATCGAGTATTTGACACAATCGATTTAACAAATAAAACGTTCATTGCTTATGAATGTTTACCAGGACAATATGATCAAAGAGCAGATAGTGCACAACAATGTTTAATGTTATTAAATAATAAACAAGATGTTGTCATTAAAAGTGGAAAAATTGTTATTTTAAATGGTGAAGTTACTGATGAAGAAATGACATCAATTAAAAAATATTTAATCAATCCTGTAGAAATGAGAGAAAAGGATTTAGCTGTTTTAGCAAACGATGAAGATGTAGAAATTGAACCAGTTCCAGTATTAGAAGGATTTATGGAATTAGATGAACAAGGGTTAGAAGTACTTCGTCAAGCACAAGGACTTGCGATGACATTACAAGATTTAAAGCATGTTCAAAAATATTTTGTGAATGAAGAAAAACGTGATTTAACTTTAACAGAGTTAAAAGTATTAGATACATATTGGTCTGATCACTGCCGTCATACTACATTTGAAACAATTCTTCAAAATGTAAAATTAGATGCTGGAAATTTACAAGATAGTATTCAAAAAGCATATGATTTATATTTGAATTTACGTCAAGATGTACATGGTGGTAAAAAAGTAATGACACTTATGGACATGGCAACAATTGCTGGAAAATATTTACGTAAAAATGGTAAATTGGATGATATGGAAGTAAGTGATGAAATCAATGCATGTTCCATTGAAATTAGTGTAGATGTTGATGGAGAAGAACAACCATGGTTGTTAATGTTTAAAAACGAAACACATAATCACCCTACTGAAATTGAACCATTTGGTGGAGCTAGTACATGTATTGGTGGAGCAATTCGTGACCCATTGTCAGGAAGAAGCTATGTATATCAAGCAATGAGAATTACAGGTGCTGGAGATATTACAAAAGATATTAAAGACACATTACCAAATAAATTACCACAATCACGTATTTCAAAAGGTGCTGCCGCAGGATATTCTTCTTATGGAAATCAAATTGGTTTAGCAACAACTTATGTAAAAGAAATTTATAATGATGGATATGTTGCAAAACGTATGGAAGTTGGAGCAGTTGTAGGTGCTGCACCAAAAGAAAACGTTGTACGTAAAAAACCATCTGCTGGAGATATCGTTGTTTTAATCGGTGGTGCAACAGGACGTGACGGTGTAGGTGGAGCTACTGGTTCAAGTAAAGAACATAATGATACATCTCTTACAAAATGTTCAAGTGAAGTACAAAAAGGAAATGCTCCAATTGAACGTAAATTACAACGTTTATTCCGTAATCCAAATGCTACACGTTTAATTAAAAAAGCAAATGACTTTGGAGCAGGAGGAGTAAGTGTTGCTGTTGGTGAATTAGCAGACGGTTTAGAGATTAATTTGGATAAAGTTCCTGTAAAATATAAAGGATTATCTGGAACAGAATTAGCAATTTCAGAATCTCAAGAACGTATGGCTGTTTTAATTGAAGAAAAAGACTTTGAAGCATTTAAACAATTTGCTTATGAAGAAAACTTGGATGCATGTATTGTTGCTAAAGTAACTGAAGAACCTCGCTTAGTTATGTATTTCCAAGGAAATAAGATTGTTGATATGTCACGTGCATTCTTAGATACAAATGGTGTTAGAGGATTACAAGATGTTATGATCAAAGAAGGAATCACAACAACAGACCCATTCAAATCAACTGTATCTAGTATTGAAGAAGATTTGCAACAACCAAATGTAGCATCACAAATTGGATTAGCAGAAATGTTTGACTCAACAATTGGAAAATCTACTGTATTAATGCCATTTGGTGGTAAATATCAATTAACAGAAACAGAAGGTAGTGTTCAAAAACTTCCAGTATTTGGATTTACAAATACAGCAAGTATCTTAGCTCATGGATATAACCCAGAAGTTTCTTCATATTCTCCATATTTAGGAGCAAGCTATTCTGTTGTTGAAGCATTAGCAAGAGTTACTGCATTAGGTGGAAACTATGCAACATGTCGTTTATCAAATCAAGAATATTTTGAACGTTTACATGAAGATCCTGAAAAATGGGGTAAACCAATGCAAGCATTACTTGGTTTAATTGAAGCAGAAATGGCATTTGAAACTCCATCTATCGGTGGTAAAGATTCAATGTCAGGAACATTCAATAACATCAGTGTTCCTCCAACATTAATTACATTTGCTGTTACAACAGAAAAAACAGAAAACATTATTTCAAGTGAATTCAAAGAAGCAAATCATAATATTTATTTAGTAAAACATACACCAAAAGAAAATTATGTTCCAAACTATGATCAATTAAAAGAAAACTTTACAAAAGTTCACGAACATATTTTAAATAAAGATATTGTTGCAGCATCTACTGTTAAATTTGGTGGTATTGCAGAAGCACTTTGTAAAATGAGTTTTGGAAATAAAGTAGGTGTTCATGTAACTACAGAAGAATCATTATATGATTTAAGTATTGGTTCTATTATTGTTGAAACAAAAGAAGCAATTGAAGATGATGCATTTATTTTATTAGGAACTACAACAGATCAAGATACAATTTCATTAAATGATGAAACAATCGCAATTGATCAAGCAATTGATGTATGGTGCAAACGTTATAATGATATTTATCCAATGATCGTAGACCAAGATAAAGATAACATTGAAACTCCAGAATATGATTCTAAGGAAGTTTTAAAAGCTAGAAAAACATATGATAAACCAAAAGTAATCATTCCAGTATTCCCTGGACAAAACTGTGAGTATGATACAAAACAACAATTTGAAAGAGCTGGAGCTGAAGTAGAAATTTATGTATTCAATAACTTAAATGTAGAAAGCATTGAACGTAGCTTAAAAGAATTAAGTGAAAAAATTGCATCTGCTCAAATCTTAATGGTTGTTGGTGGATTCTCTAGTGGAGATGAACCAGATGGTAGTGGTAAATTTATTGCGAACGTATTAAGCAACTCATTAGTTAATCAAGCAGTTCAAACATTATTAAGCAATGATGGATTAATCTTAGGTATTTGTAATGGATTCCAAGCTTTAATTAAGAGTGGATTATTACCTTATGGAGATATTGAAGGATTGAATGAAAACTCTCCTACATTATTCAGAAATAATATTAATCGTCACGTTTCTCACATTGCTACAACAAAAGTTACAAGTAATAAATCTCCTTGGTTATCAAGCTTTAAACCAGGTGATTGCCATAGTATTGCAGTATCTCATGGAGAAGGTAAATTTGTAGTTAGTGAAGAAGTTGCTAAAGAATTATTTGAAAACGGCCAAGTTGCTACGCAGTATGTTGATTTAGATGGAAATGTAACAATGAATGGAGCTTATAATATCAATGGTTCTTGCTATGCTATTGAAGGTATTACTTCAAAAGATGGAAGAATTTTAGGTAAGATGGCTCACAGTGAACGTTATGAAGATGGATTATTTAAAAATATTTCAGGAGAAAAATTACAAAATATTTTCCAAAATGGGGTAAATTATTTTAAAAAATAGTTAAAAGAGAGGATAAAAAAGATGAGTGATAAATACAGAGAAGCCGGTGTAGATTTAGAAGCCGGTTATGAATCAGTACGTTTAATTAAAAGCCATGTAGCGCGTACAAAAGTTAAAGGAGCAATTGACTCTATTGGTGCATTTGGTGGAATGTTTGATTTATCTGCCTTAAATATGAAAGAACCAGTATTAGTATCTGGAACTGATGGTGTTGGAACTAAATTGATGATTGCATTTGAAATGGATAAACACGATACAATTGGTATTGATGCTGTCGCAATGTGTGTAAATGATGTTTTAGTACAAGGTGCTGCTCCAATTTTCTTCTTAGATTATTTAGCAGTAGGAAAAAATGAACCGAAAAAGATCGAACAATTAGTAAAAGGTGTAGCTGATGGATGTGTACAATCAGAATGTGCATTAATCGGTGGAGAAACAGCAGAAATGCCTGATATGTATGATATTAATCATTACGATATTGCTGGATTCTGTGTTGGTGCTGTTGATAAATGTAATTTATTAGATGGACAAAAAATAGAAGAAGGACAAGTATTAATTGGTTTACCAAGTTCTGGAGTTCATTCAAATGGATTCTCATTAGTAAGAAAAGTATTATTAAAAGATGCTAAATTAGATTTACATAAAGAATATGAAGAATTAGGTGGAGAAAAATTAGGAAACGTATTATTAACTCCAACTAAGATTTATGTAAAAGCAATTAAACATTTATTAGGAAAAGTAGACATTAAAGGAATGGCTCACATTACAGGTGGAGGATTCTATGAAAATGTTCCTAGAATGTTAAAAGAAGGACAAGGTGTAACAATTGATTTAAATACATATCCAAGAAAACCAATTTTTGATTTCATCGCAAAACAAGGAAATATCGAAACAAAAGAAATGTGTAATGTATTCAATATGGGAATTGGATTTATTATGGCAGTTGATAAAGCAGATGTTGAAAAAGTACAAAGCTTATTAAATGAAATCCATGAAGAATCTTATGTAATTGGTGAAGTTACAAATAGTGGAAGTGTGGATATCGTATGGTAAACATTGCAATCTTTGCAAGTGGAAACGGATCTAATTTTGAAAACTTAGTAAAAGAAATTCAAAATGGCCATGTTGATAATGCAACATGTAAAGTTTTAATCATCGATAAAGAACAAGCATATGCAAAGGAACGCGCCCAAAAATTGGGCATTCCTTGTGTATATGTGAATCCAAAAGCATATGGTGGAAAAGAAGGATACGAAACAGAAATCATGAAAGTATTAAAAGAATATGATGTAGAGTTAATCGTATTAGCTGGATATATGCGTTTTATTGGAAAAGTATTATTAGAAAATTATCCTAATAAAATTATTAATATACATCCAGCATATTTACCTAATTTTCCAGGAGCTCATGGAATTCAAGATGCATATAATGCAAAGGTTGATTTTACAGGAGTAACTGTACATTATGTGGATGAAGGTGTTGATACTGGTCAAATTATTCATCAAGAAAAAATCATGATTGATCCATCATGGGATTTAGAAACATTAGAAGAACATGTACATGCAAAAGAATATGATATGTTTCCACGTGTACTAAAAATGGTATGCGAACAAATTGAAAAATAATACAAAAAGAACAAAAAGAGAAAAGAGTAAAAAAGAAAGAACGGTGGCTAGAATGAAAAGAGCATTAGTAAGCGTTTCTGATAAAACAAATTTAATTGAATTTGTATCAGGACTTGTAGAATTAGGATATGAAATCATCTCTACAGGTGGTACAAAAAAAGCTTTAGATGAAGCAGGACTTCCAACAATTGGAATTTCAGAAGTAACAGAATTCCCTGAAATCATGGATGGACGTGTAAAAACATTACATCCAAAAGTACATGGTGCATTATTATGTGTTAGAGATAATCCAAGTCATGTAGAACAAATTAAAGAATTAGGAATTGATTATATTGATTTAGTTTGTGTTAATTTATATCCATTTAAAGAAACAGTTCAAAAACCAAATGTAACACACGAAGAAATTATTGAAAATATCGATATTGGTGGACCAAGTATGTTACGTAGTGCATCTAAAAATTATCGCTATATTCCAGTTTTATGTGATCCAAATGACTATGATAAAGTATTAGCTGAATTAAAAGAAAATGGGGAAACATCATTAGAAACAAGAGAATTGTTAGCTGCAAAAGTATTCCGTCATACAGCAGCTTATGATGCAATGATTGCAGATTATTTAACTACAAAAACACATAACAAATTCCCAGAAAAATTAACAATTACATTTGATAAAGTTCAAGATTTAAGATATGGAGAAAATCCTCATCAAGAAGCAGCATTCTATAAAGGAATGAAACCATCTTATTCAATAGCAAATGCAAAACAATTACATGGTAAAGAATTATCATACAATAATATTCAAGATGGAAATGCAGCAATCGAAATTTTAAAAGAATTTGAAGGTCAACCTGCAGTTGTTGGATTAAAACATATGAATCCATGTGGAGTTGGTATCGGTAAATCATTAGAAGAAGCTTGGGATAAAGCTTATGAAGCAGATCCTGTTTCGATTTTTGGTGGAATTGTTGCGATGAATCAACCAATCAATGTGGCAGTTGCAGAAAAATTATCTAAAATCTTCTTAGAAATTATTATTGCTCCATCATTTGATCAAGAAGCATTTGAAATCTTATCAAAGAAAAAGAATATTCGTTTAATGGAATTAGATACAACATTAGATGTAACTACAAAAGTTAAATATACAAATGTTAACGATGGTTTATTAGTACAAGATGTAGATCATCATCAAATTCGTGAAGAAGATGTTCGTTGTGTAACAAATCGTAAACCAACAGCAGAAGAAATGGAACAATTATTATTTGCATGGAAAGTTGTAAAACATGTAAAATCAAATGCTATTGTTTTAGTAAAAGACAATATGACAGTTGGTGTTGGTGCAGGTCAAATGAACCGTGTTGGTGCAGCTAAGATTGCAATTGAAGAAGCACAAGAAAAAGCAAAAGGTTGTGTAATGGGAAGTGATGCATTCTTCCCAATGCCAGATACTGTTGAAGAAGCTGTAAAAGCAGGAGTTACTGCAATTATTCAACCAGGTGGTTCAATTAAAGATCAATTAAGTATTGATGTATGTAATGAACATGGAATTGCAATGGTTTATACAGGAATTCGTTCTTTTAAACACTAATTTATAGTATAAATAGTAAAATAAAAAAAGGTATATGAATTTAGAATGCAAAAAGCATTTCTAAAACATATATCTTTTTATTATGTTTTATAGATGAAAGCGTAAAATTTATAAAAAAGCAAAAAGGAATTACCTAATTGCTTTTATAAACATTTACTTAATTTCAGGATCTAAATTATCAAAAACAGGATCATCGAAGAAATCAACAATGGAGATAGACAAACCATCACAAATTTTTTTAATAGTTGAAATGGTTGGATTTGTACTTTTTCCTGATTTTATATTATTTAAAGTAGATTGTGTAATTCCACAAAGATTACTTAGACCATTTAATTTTAAATTGTATTCATCACATAAATCTAAAATACGAATACAACAAGCTTCTCCAATTGTCATTGATAATCTCTCCTTCGCAAGAAGTATTTTACTAATATTAATTACAAAAGGTTAACCATCTATAGTTAATGTGGAAATTTATATAAGATTCTATATAAAAGTTTGAGTTTTCGATATATGAATATGCCTAGAATTATAAATGAATTGCAATTTATATGTGATTTCGTATAATAATATTAAATGATATATGAGGTGCGATATGGAAAATAATGTTGTATATATTACTGGACATAGACATCCAGATTCAGATTCTATTATTTCGGCTATTGGATATTCGCTATTAAAAAATCGACAAGGTATAAAAGCAATTCCTTGTCGATTAGGAGAAATGAATGCAGAAACAAAGTATTTGTTAAATCGTTTCGGGTTTGAAGAACCTATGTTATTTGAAGATGCAAGAGCAACTCTTGGGGAAATTGAATTAGATGAGCCATTATTTATTACACCCGATGCAACAATTTATGAAACATTACAATTAATGATTGAACAAAACAGACAATCTTATGGAGTAATTAATAAAAAGGGACAATTATTAGGATTGGTAAGTAAGAGTGATTTAGCAGACATAGGATTAGGAGATACTTCTTATGGAATTGCATTATTAAAAGAAACTCCCGTATCCAATATATGTAAAACATTAAATGGAACTATGGTTTATGATGATGAGAATGTTCATTTTAATGGAAAAGTTTGTATTGTTGCATTAGCAGAAACAAGATTAGAACATTATGATGTAAAAGATCGTTTAGTTATTTTAGGAAATGATAAGGAAGCACAAATAACTGCTATAAAAAAAGGAGCCGGAATTTTGGTTACGGTATGGACAGATAGTATTGATGATGAAGTTGTTGCGTTAGCAAAAGAGCATCATTGTCCTATTATCATTAGTGGACATGGAACAATGAATACTACACGTTTCTTATATTTTTCTTCATCTGTATTATTAGTTATGAGAAGAAATGTTATAAGTTTTAATGTTGATGAATTCGTTGAAGATGTTGGAAAGAAAATGTTAAAAACTAAATTTCGTGTATATCCTGTCGTAGATAATGATAATGTTTTAAAAGGATATGTTGCACGTTATCATATTATGAATCATCAAAATAAAAAAGTTATTCTTGTCGACCATAATGAATATTCACAATCAGTAAGGGGAATTGAAGAAGCAGAATTATTAGAAGTTGTAGATCATCATCGTATTTGTGATATTATTACTTCTAGACCCATCTCTTTTAGAAATGAAATTATTGGAAGTACAGCAACGATCATTTCATCAATTTATATGGAAAATCAAATGTCAATTCCTAAAAATCTAGCGGGTTTATTGCTAGGAGCAATTTTATCTGATACATTAAAATTTCGATCTCCAACGACTACACCTAAAGATGTAGGAATTGCGAAAACACTTGCAAAAATTGCAGAACTCGATATTGATCAATTTGCAAAAGAAATGTTTAAGGTTAGTTCAAATATTAGTAGGAAAAGCTGTAGAGAGTTAATTACGCAAGATATTAAACGCTTTAAAATTGATGGTAATGTAGTAATGATTGCACAAGTTATTGTGTTATCAGTAGGAGAAGTAAAAGATATTGAAGAAGATTTACAAAAAGATTTAACAATATTTACGAAGGAAAATAAACTTGATTTATGTGTAGTAGCATTTACAAGTATTTTAGAAAATGGATCTATTTTCTATTCAGCAGGAAAAAATGCGGATGTTATTTTTGAGGCATTCCCAAATAAAAGTGGAGAAAGTCATAGTTTCCAAGAAGATGTATTATCTAGAAAAAATCAAATTGTTCCAATTTTATCAAGAGCAATGTTAAATGGTCTATAAAATAGCTAGATTAGTTTTAGTAGAATCGTATGTTATGAAAAAAAGAGTGCATCTATATTTGATACACTCTTTTTTAGATTTAAGATATAAATGAGAATCTTAGACTATTTTGTTTGATTAATATAGTCTTCAACCGAAGATTCAACAACGGAAAATGGAACATTTCCGTATTGAAGTATAGCTTTGTGGAAATCTTTATCTCTATATTTATCTTTTAATTTTTCTTTTGAATGTTCTTTTAATGAAGCAAATTCTTCATATCCTACATAATATGGAGCAAAAGCAGCTGGATTAGATTGTAGTTGAAAATATTGTGATTTTGCAGATTCATCATCTAAAGTAAATCCTTCTTTATTTAAAAAGTCTTGGAATTGTTTTAATGACCATCCATAATAATGAATTCCTATATCAGCTTTTATGATTAAATTATAGCTTAGTATTTCATTTTCTTTTAATACATCTAGTATATTTTGATCTATATCTTTTAAATATTTATTTGCATAAAATTGGGAATAAACAGCATATCCCTCAGCATAGGCAAGGTTATCTGAAAAAGCTTTTTGATATAAAGAATTGATATTTTCATAAGTATATTCAAATTGATACATATGACCAGGAATACCTTCATGAGCTACCGTTTGATAAGTTGATATTTTATTAATATCACCGGTATTAGGATTTACACGTAGTTGTTTAATACTTTGATCATCTAATGCAGGAATATTAAAGTAGGCGGCGACTCCATTTGATGATGCAATTTCTTTATGAATAGAAGTAATATTATATTCTAGATTGGATACTTTAGGAAAATCATCTTGGAAGTGTTTTTGAATAAATGATAAAATTTCATCATAACTCTTAAAGTTTGTGGTTGGAATATCATTATTCATAATGGAATCAGCTATATCTGGATGAAAAATTAAAATGGAAGATAAATTTTCAATATGATTTTTAATACAGCGGTCCATCATTTTTTCTACATCTTTTACCGATTTCGTACTACCGATATTAGACTGTAGTAAGAGTTCATAGTATTCTTTTCCATATTTAAATTTTGCAAGACCTTCTTCATTATTTTTTCCTTTTTTTAATTCCTTCATTAAATCAATGATATTTTGATAAGCAGGTAAAAAAGAATCTTCAAAAGCAATTGCTAATTCTTGCTTATACATGGATTTTGTTTTTTCATCTAAATTTAATTGATCAATTGATGATTGCATACTAGATAGAACAGAACTTTTATTTCCATTTTTAATAATACTATTGCAGTGATCAATAACAGAATCAATATCAATCATCAAATAACCTTGATTTGCTTGTTCTTTTGTATAGGCAATCATGCTGTTTACATAAGGAAGAACATCTTTTACTAATGTAATTAAATCTTTTACATCTTGTTCATTACGTAAAACCCAATCTGAAAATAAAGTAGGAAGTTGATAGTGAATTCCTTTCATACTAGAAAATGCTTGGTCATAATAATCAAATTTTGGATTGGCAAGTTTTTGACTTAAGCCTTCTTGATATTCAAAGATATCATAAGTTCTTTGTTGTTCTTCGGTTAAGTGTTTGCGATTAAACTTTGAAAAATTTCCCCATGTTTTCTTCTGTTGATCATAGGATTTGTGTAGATTTTTTATATCTGGACGTTCTCCTAAAGATACTTTTACTTTTTTTGAATCAATTCCAAATTTTTCGGGGTTCTGTAATAAGATATGCATAGTTACATAGTCATTTTCGATTTTACTTTTAAATTCATTTTCAATAAAAGTATCAAATTTCTGTTGTTCATCTGCATAGTTTCTACTACATCCACTAAAAGATAAAGCTAAAATACCTGATAATGTCAATAACGATAATTTCTTAAAAAATTTCATATAGGACCTCCTTATATTAATATAGTATATATATA
>JAHHST010000046.1 GCA_020025055.1 Longicatena sp. | reverse complement strand
ATTAAAAGCTGCGAAAGATGTATTTGCCGATGATAAAGCAACACAAGAAGCTGTTAACAAAGCAAAAGCAGCTTTAGACAAAGCATATAAAGCATTAGAAGAAAAACCAGCAGCACCAGTTGTTGATAAAGAAGCATTAAATGCAGCAATTAACAAAAAACCTGCAAAAGCTGAATCAGCATATACTAAAGAAAGCTGGAAAGCATATCAAACTGCATTAAAAGCTGCGAAAGATGTATTTGCCGATGATAAAGCAACACAAGAAGCTGTTGATCAAGCTAAAGAACAATTGGTAAATGCTATGGAAGGATTAACATTAGTAAAACCAGTTAATCCTGAAGTAAAACCGGATTCAGAAGGAAATAAACCGGCAAATCCAGATGGTGAAAAACCTGCACCAGAAAAACCAGAAGTTCCAGAAAAACCAACAAAACCAGAAAATAATGATAGTATAGATGGGGAACAACCAAATACTGGAGTTTCAACAAATACTGCATTATTATGGAGTGTTGTATTAGGAACAGGTGCAATTGTATTAGCTACAATGAAACGTCGTAAAAAAATCTAATAATTTATTTTAAAATTATAAAAGATATTCGATTATAAAATATAACCTATAGAGTAGATACTTTGAAAAAAGTAAGCTCTATAGGTTTTTTTGATAATGAAGTAATGTGTTAAATTTGTTTCGATAGAGTATTTTATTAGGTAGTTGACATAAAAAAAGATGCGTTTATATCAAAACTGTATTGCAAGTTTTAAATTTATTTACACATCTTATACGACATTTCTTTATATTATATTTTATTTCTTTTGTTTTTTAAGTTCTTGACGCTCTCTATCTTCATTATATTTTTCATAAATATATTTTAAGCCTTTAAATGTTAAATCACGATCATAGACATCGATTTCATCTGTATTACGATAAATGATTTTTCCAAGACCACCTGTAGCGATTACCTTCATATTGGTACCTAATTCTTTTTTAAATTGTTTAATAATATATTCGCTTTGTCCAATATAACCATAAACTAAACCAGCTTGCATACTTGTTGTAGTAGTTTTTGTTAAAATGGATTTTGGTTTCTTTATTTCGATTTCTGGTAGCTTTGCGGCTTGAGTCCACATTGCTTGGGCATTTGTTTCAAGTCCTAGTGTAATAACACCATATTCAAAATTTCCATGTTCATCAACAAAATCGTATGTTGTTGCTGTTCCAAAGTCAATAACAAGACATGGACCTCCGTATTCATAAAAGGCACCAGCAGCATCAACAATACGGTCAGCTCCAACAGCTTTTGGATTTTCAGCTTTAATAGAAATTCCTGTACGTATTCCAGGACCAATAACAATAGGTTCTTTATGCATGTATTTACGTATACTATTTAAGAAAGAATGCATAATTTTTGGAACAACGCTTGCTACAATAACATCTTTAATATCTTCTTTTTTTACATTTGTTGCGTTTAAAAAGTTAAGAATCATGAATCCATATTCATCGCTAGTACGTTTCATTTTTGTAGTTAAACGATAATTTCCAATTAAACGATTTTGTTTGTAAATTCCTACTGTAATATTAGTATTCCCTATATCAATAACCACTAACATATACTCTATCTCTCTTTCTGTTGCTTATCTAATAATGTAAGCAATATTTTTTTCCCTAATTCATATTTACTCATTTTTTCAAGTGTTTCAATGTGATCTTTATGAATGAATGTTGCAACATTTGTATCAGTTGCGAAACCTGCTCCTTCAACACGCAAGTTATTCGCAACAATCATATCACAATTTTTCTTTTGTAATTTTTTTGTTGCATTTTCAATTAAATTTTGTGTTTCCATTGCAAATCCACAAAGCATTTGTGATTCTTTTTTATGAGCTCCTAAATAGGCTAGTATATCCTTGTTTTTTACAAAACGAAGTTCTAGTACATCATTGTCTTTTTTTATTTTATCAGGCGCAACAAATTCAGGACGATAATCACCAACTGCAGCAGCTTTAATTATGAAATCCTGGGATTCAAATTCATCTTTGATTGCTTCAAACATGTCACATGCAGAAGTAACAGAAATGAAATGAGCACCTTTAGGTGGTGTAAGATTGGTAGGTCCACTTACTAAAGTTACATCTGCTCCCATATCTAGAGCAGCTTGTGCAATTTCATATCCCATCTTACCAGTTGAATGATTTGTTAAGTATCGAACTGGATCTAGTGCTTCTTGTGTAGGACCAGCACTTACTAATACTTTTTTACCTTTTAGTAAAGGCTTTTGTTCAAGTTGTTGAATTACGTAATTTTCAATTACGGATATATCTTCTAATTTTCCTTTGCCAACATCTCCACAAGCAAGTAATCCTGATGCTGGTTCTAAGATATCGTATCCATAAGAACGACATAAATCAAGATTATTTTGTGTTATTGGATTTTCATACATATTTGTATTCATTGCAGGACAAATAATTTTTTTACATGTTGCTGCAAGAAATGTAGTTGTCAACATGTCATCGGCAATACCGTGGGCAACTTTTGCAATGACATTTGCAGTTGCAGGAACAATTAAAAAGATATCTGCACGTTGTGCAATTGAGATATGTTTTACACTTCGATCTGCAACTTTTTCAAAAGTAGATATCATAACATTATGTTTTGTTAAAGATTCAAATGTTAAAGGAGTGATGAATTCAGTTGCATTCTGAGTCATAATAACTTCAACATCGTATCCTTTCTTTATGAAATTACTTGTTAATTGAGCAGCTTTAAAAGCAGCAATACCACCAGTAACTCCCAATACAATTGTTTTTTTCATAAGCACCTCTATTACATTATACAATATACTTTATAAATCTTTATAATTATATCGCATTAAACAATTCACTACAAGAAATACTAAGTGAAAACCCTTATTTTCATAAAAAATTATAAAAAAGTAAACGCTTTATGGATAAGATTTGATATAATTATTGTAATAATAGGAGTGATATTATGAAAGCTGTTACAATTAAAGAAATGCAAGGAATGGATGCGAGTGCGATTCATGATTATGGAATCCCTTCTATTGTATTGATGGAACATGCAGCTATGGCATTATGTGATTATTTTTTAAAGAATATAAAAAAGGAAAAACATATTTTAATTCTTTGTGGACCAGGAAACAATGGTGGAGATGGTTTTGCTTTAGCACGTCTTCTTGTACAAGTTGGATTTTCTTATGTGAAAATTTATTGTAATGTGGAATATAAGGATATGTCTAATGATGAATATACGAATGCAAGGATTGCTGAAAATTATCATATTCCACGAATTATCACAGCGGATTTAAAAGAAATAAAGCATATGTTAGAATCTGCAGATATAGTGGTAGATGCATTATTTGGAACGGGATTGACTAGAAATATTACTGGATTTTATGATCAGCTGATTTTGCAATTAAATGTGTTGGAAAAATATGTAATAAGTATTGATATGCCTAGTGGAATTCATGGTGATACAGCACAAATTATGGGTGTAGCAGTGCAGGCAAGTAAAACTTTAACGTTTGAAAGTTATAAGATTGGACAAATTATTTATCCAGGGAGTGCTTATTGTGGAGAAGTTATTCCATTATCTATTCAAATGCCAAAAGAAATTGTGGAGCAGGTAAAAGGAATTACTATTTTAGATGACAAGATTGCGAAGGAAATGCTTCCTAAACGAAGATCACATTCGAATAAAGGAAGTTATGGAAAAGCATTGTTGATTGGTGGTAGTAAACAAATGCATGGGGCAATTACAATGTGTGCAAAAGCAGCTTTACAAAGTGGAATCGGAACATTAACTTTATTTGTGCCTGATTGTATATCGTTTTTATTATCGCTAAAACTAGAAGAAAGTATGATTATCGAAGCAAGTAGTGAAAATGGATTTTTTTCTATGAATGCAGTGGATGAATTGAAAAGAATATTGCCACAATTTGATCTTATTATTATTGGAAATGGTATGGGAAGAAATGATGTTAGTAGGGCATTGGTAAAAACTGTATTAGAAAGTGATTGTGCCTGTATTGTGGATGGGGATGCTTTGTATGAAATTGGAAAGATGCCAAATATGTTACAGCGCACCTCACCAACAATTTTAACACCACATATAAAGGAAATGAGTTATTTAAGTGGGCGTACAGTAAATGATATTATAAAAAAACCATTTGAAACTATAGAAGCGTTTTTACAAACATATCCATCCTTAACATTAGTATTAAAAGATGAGCATACAATGATTGTGAATAAAGATGTAGGTTATGTGAATTTATCTGGTAACAATGCACTTGCTAAAGGTGGTAGTGGAGATGTCTTGTGTGGAATTATAGCAGGCCTTTATGGACAAAGCAAATGCGCTATCAGTAGTGCATGTTGTGGGGTTTATATCCATGCAATTAGTGCAGATTTTTTGTTGCATAGAGAAGATGCAAATAGTATATTACCAAATGATCTTATTTTACAATTATCGAAAATATTCAAGAAGATACGACAAAAGACCGTGTAAATGGCCTTTTGTTTATATGTTTAAGTGGATAATATATTTTTTATATTTTTGATAAAGTTCTTCATTTAAATTAGCTTCTATACAGTAACCCGTATCATCATGTTCGCAATGAAGTATTTGACAGGATTGGATTAAGCTAGAATATAATGCTCCATCTTCATATGGAATATGAAGACTAGCATGGTATTGTGTTTGAAATAATTGATCTATAATAGTTTCTAATAAAAAAGGAATGTTAGTATCTTCTTTTGCACTTATATAAGTATGATTTGATGCAGATTTCGGATAAGTATAATCACTTTGATCACATTTATTATAAATAGTAATCATAGGAATATTGGATGCTCCTATTTTTTCTAGCGTTTCATTTGTGACTTGAATATGACTTTCTTTTTCTGAATCAGAAGCATCGACAATTTGTAATAATAAATCTGCGTATTTTACTTCTTCTAATGTAGAATGAAATGCTTGAATTAGTTCATGAGGAAGATGATTAACAAATCCTACCGTATCACTTAGTAAAAAGCTTTGACCAAAAGGTAATTGAATGTGTCTTACAGATGTATCAAGTGTTGCAAATAGCATATCTTTTTCTAATACAAGTTTGTCATTTGTATGATTACTATATCGTAATAATTGATTCATTATTGTTGATTTTCCAGCATTGGTGTATCCGACTAAAGATACTAGTGGAAGTTTTGATTGACAGCGTGCTTTCCTTTGCGTTTGTCGTTGAGATTCAATTTTTTTAAGTTCTCGATCAACCTCGTGAATTCTTGCTTTTATTCGACGTCGATCCAATTCTAATTGTTTTTCTCCACTACCTTTGTTTTTTCCGCTTGCACTTTGTCTTCCTAGTTGGGTATTTGAACCAATTAAAAGAGGAAGGACTTTTTTTAATTTTGCACTTTCTATTTGTAAACGTGCGGTAGGAGTTGTTGCCCTTTTTTCAAATATTGCAAGAATTAAATCTGTACGATCAAGAATTGGAGTTTGTAAAATAGCTTCTAAGTTTCGTACTTGTAAAGGAGATAAAATTTGATTAAAAATAATAAAGTCACATGGATGTTCTTGTATATATTTTTGTATTTCAAAACATTTTCCTTTACCAATATAAGTCTTTAATTGAATTGTTTTAATTGGTTGTTGAAATATTTCTATAATGTTCATATCACATGCATGAACAAGTTCTTTAAATTCTTCATTATCTTCTAATGTCGTTTGATAATCTGCAAATACTACAATAACATTTTCCATGATATCCCTCCAAAGTAGTACTATTGTACTATGATTTATTGAAATATACGAGAATAAATATAAATTATTTTATATATAATGTAATAGCAGTGAAAGAAAGAAGGTTTTCTATGAAGGTGGGTATTGTAGGGTATGGAAATCTTGGCAAAGGAGTAGAAAGTGCAATTTCATATACAAAAGATATGGAATTAGTTGGTATATTTACAAGAAGAAATCCTAAAAGTATAAAATCAAACATTCATACAACTGTATATTCAATTGATACATTGTATGAAATGAAAGATGCTATTGATGTTTTAATTTTATGTGGAGGAAGTGTAAAGGATTTACCTAAACAAACGAAACAATATGCGAAAGATTTTAATGTCGTGGATAGTTATGATATTCATGATCAAATATTGGATCATTTTAATGCTGTTCATCAAGCAAGTATAGAAGGTAAACATATTAGTATTATTTCTGTTGGATGGGATCCTGGTTTATTTTCTTTAAATCGCTTATATGGACAAGCTGTTTTACCTAATGGTAAAGATTATACATTTTGGGGAAAAGGAGTTAGTCAAGGTCATTCGGATGCTATTCGAAAAATTGATGGTGTAGTGGATGCAAGAGAGTATACAATACCTATGCAAGAAGTAATTGATAAGATAAAAAGTGGAGAAGATCTTTCGATTAGTAATAAAGATATGCATAGACGAGAATGTTTCGTGGTTGTAAAAGAAGGATCAGATGTAAAGAAAATCGAAACAGAAATAAAGAAAATGCCACATTATTTTGAAGGTTATCAAACAAGTGTACATTTTATTTCACAGGAAGAAATGAATATGAAACATAAAAATCTTTCACATGGAGGATGTGTGTTTCGAAAAGGGATAACAGGAAGTAAGCATTTGTTTCATCAAGTAATGGAATATCGATTAACTTTAGAATCAAATCCAGAATTTACAGCGAGTATATTAGTTGCCTATGCAAGAGCTGCTTATCGTTTAGCAAACGAAGGGCAGATTGGGTGTAAAACAATTTTTGATGTTGCCCCAATTTATTTACATGAAGAAAATAGGAAAGAATTAATAAAAAAATTGTTATAAGGGTAGAAAAATTCTACCTTTTTTTTGTATATGTATAATTTAGTATGTTATTTTTACAAAAAATAGAGTAAAATGTATGCGTAACAAAAAGAAGGAAATATAGAAAAGAGTAATTGGAGGAAAAACATGAGTGGATTTTTTGGAGTAGCTTCAAAAGAAGATTGTGTCTTAGATGTATTTTTTGGTACAGATTACCATTCACATTTAGGAACAAAGCGTGGAGGAATGGCAATACATGGAGAAAGTCGATTTTATCGATCAATTCATAATATTGAAAATTCACCATTTCGTACAAAGTTTGAAAGCGATATTAATGAATTTAAAGGAAATTTAGGAATTGGATGTATTTCTGATAATGAAGCACAGCCATTATTAATGAAATCTCATTTAGGGTCATTTGCAATTTCAACTGTTGGCCGTATTAACAATATGGAAGAATTAGAACAGTTGTGTTTTGAGAATGGAGTAAGCCATTTTTTAGAAATGAGTTCTGGAGAAATTAATCCAACTGAATTAGTGGCGGCTCTTATTAATCATAAAGCAACAATTACAGAAGGTATTCAATATGTGCAAGAGTTAATAAAAGGAAGTATGAGTATTTTAATTCTTACTGCGGATGGAATCTATGCTGCACGTGATCGATATGGTAGAACTCCTGTTGTAATCGGAAAGAAAGATACTGGATATTGTGTAACTTTTGAGAGTAGTGCATTCTTAAACTTAGGGTATCATCATTATTGTGATTTAGGTCCAGGGCAAATTGTGTATATGACACCAGAAACATTTGAAGTTAAACAAGCTCCAAATTCAGAAATGAAGATTTGTAGTTTCTTATGGGTATATTATGGTTATCCAACATCAACTTATGAAGGAATCAACGTAGAATGTATGCGTAATCGTTGTGGAGAATTATTATCAAAACGAGATGATGTAGAAGTAGATTGTGTAGCAGGTGTTCCTGATTCTGGAATTGCCCATGCGATTGGGTATTCAAATGCATCAGGTATTCCATATGCCAGACCATTTATTAAATATACGCCAACATGGCCACGTTCATTTATGCCATCTAGCCAAACACAACGTGCTAAGATTGCTAAGATGAAATTAATTCCAGTACAAGAAAATATCAAAGACAAACGATTATTATTAATTGATGACTCAATTGTACGTGGAACACAATTAGGAGAAACAACACAATTCTTATATGATAGTGGAGCAAAAGAAGTACATGTTCGTCCAGCATGTCCACCAATTGTATTTGGTTGTAAATATTTGAATTTTTCAAGATCTAGTTCAGAAATGGATTTAATCACACGTCGTGTTATTTGTGATTTAGAAGGTAGCGATGTTCCAGTTGAAGTATTACAGGAATATGCAGATCCTAATTCTGAAAGATATCAAAGAATGTGTGAAGAAATTCGTAAACGCTCTAATTTTACTTCCTTACGTTATCATCGTATTGATGATATGGTAAAAGCAATTGGATTACCAAAATGTAAATTATGTACATATTGCTTTGATGGAAAAGGAGAATAAAATGAATGAAAGTTGTGTAACTGCACAACTTTTTTTTATGCATATTTATTTATGAAAATAAAAAATAATGTTATAATTGAAAACTAGGAAAAACAAGCAAATAGAAAGTAGGGATGAGGGTGAAACATGCTGTTACAGGATTACTTGCACATGTTGATGCAGGAAAAACTACATTATCAGAAGCAATGCTATATACAAGTGGAACATTACGGCATATGGGAAGAGTAGATCACCAGGATGCATTTCTTGATTACGACGATCAAGAAAGAAATAGGGGGATTACAATTTATAGTAAACAAGCTAATTTAGAATGGAAAGATATACATCTTGACTTTGTAGATACACCAGGACATGTGGACTTTTCATCGGAAATGGAGCGAACATTACAAATTTTAGATTATGCAATTTTAATTATTAGTGGAGTGGATGGCGTTCAAGCACATACAGAAACAATTTGGAATTTATTAAAGGCATATGAAATTCCTGTTTTCATTTTCGTGAATAAAATGGATATTAGTTATGATAGTGCAGATGCAATATTATCTAAATTAAAAAAGCAATTGCATTCGAATTGTATTAGTTTTATGTATGAAGATGAAGCCTTTTATGAAGAAATCAGTATGAGTGAAGATGCTTTATTAGAAAAATATCTTCAGCAAGAAACTATCACAAAAGAAGAAATTGCATCTGCAATTGAGCGACGGTTTATTTTTCCAGTGTATTTTGGCTCTGCATTAAAATTGGATGGAGTAGAAAAACTATTAGATGGTTTATCTACTTATATGGTTGAAAAAGAATATCCAAGTGAATTTGGAGCTAAAATATATAAGGTGACTTATGATGAACAAGGAAATCGATTAGCACATACAAAGGTCACAGGTGGAAAGCTTCAAGCAAAAATGAAATTATCAGAAGCCGAGAAAGTAGATCAAATTCGTGTATATGAAGGAAATAAGTTTGAAGTTGTACAAGAGGCAAAAGCCGGAGATTTATGTGTCATTAAAGGATTAAAAGAATTACAAGCAGGAGATGGATTAGGATTTGAAGAAGGGAAAAATATTGCCTATGCAAGTCCAGTGATGAATTATCATATGGTATTACCTTCAGAAATTGATGCTTTTGCTATGAGGAGAAAGTTAAAACCATTTATGGAAGAAGATCCACAGCTACATATTTCTTATCATGAGATTGAAAATGAAATTCGTGTACAGATTATGGGTGAAGTTCAAATGGAAATCTTAAAGCACAAGATTCTTCAAAAATTAGGAGTTAGTGTTTCTTTTGATGAAGGACGAGTGAATTATAAAGAAACGATTCTTGATTCAGTTGAAGGAGTTGGACATTTTGAACCATTACGACATTATGCAGAAGTACATCTATTATTAGAACCATTGCCTCAAGGAAGTGGAATTCAAATAGATAGTGATTTGTCAATGGATGTATTGGATCGACATTGGCAACGTTTGATTTTATCTCATATAAAAGAAAAAGAGCATATAGGGGTATTAACTGGATCACCAATTACGGATATCAAAATTACTTTAATTAGTGGAAAAGCCCATGCAAAGCATACGGATGCTGGAGATTTTAGACAAGCAACTTATCGTGCGATTCGCCAAGGTTTAAGAAAAGCACAAAGTATTCTTTTAGAACCATATTATCAATTTCAATTAACGGTACCAACCAATTATATGAGTCGTGCAATTTATGATTTAGAAAATATGAACGCATCATTTAAAATAGCCGACCAACAAGAACAATTAACAATTATAAAAGGTGAAGCTGCAGTTGCGAAAATGCAGTCTTATCCGATTACTTTACGCTCTTATACCCAAGGAAAAGGGAAATTACAATGTAGTGTAGATGGATATCGTTCATGTGATGATATGGAAGAAGTAATTTTAAAAATGCATTATGATCCAGATCGTGATTTACGAAATTCTTGTGATTCAGTTTTTTGTGAACACGGAAGTGGATTTAATGTTCCATGGGATATGGTAGAAGAATATATGCATATTCCTTTACGTAATCAACCAATTAAGGTACAAAGTGTAAAAAGAGTATCAAATAAAGTGGATGATCATGAATTAAAACGCGTGTTTGAAAGCATTTATGGAAAACCAAAAGTAAAAAAACAAACTACAGTAAAAAAGAGACCAGAAGTAGCACCAACTACTGTAAATAGTGTTAAAATATTACAGGAATGTATTTTGGTTGATGGTTACAATATGATTTTTGGATGGAATAAATTAAAAGAACTTGCAAAGGATCATATGGATGCCGCAAAACATCAATTAATTGATGTATTAAATAACTATCAAGGATATCGGAAATGTGAAATTATATTAGTATTTGATGCGTATAAAAGAAAACAGCACGATACAACGGTTACGAAAGAAGGAAACATTCACGTTGTGTATACGAAAACATCGCAAACAGCAGATAGCTATATTGAAATGGCAACACATAAATTGGCAAAAGATTATCGTGTAAGGGTAGCTACAAGTGATGGATTAGAACAACTGATTGTCATTGGACAAGGTGCTGTTCGTGTATCTGCTCAAGAATTTGAAAAAGAAATTATGGCATGTCATGCTATGGAGATAAAAGAATATGAAAAAAGTCAACCAGTATTTCGTAATCAAGCACTAGAAGATATACGTAAATTTCATAAAAAATAATAGAAAATAGGAGAAAAGAAAATGAACAAGAATAGAAAAGTAGTATTAGTAGGAACTGGATTTGTAGGAATGAGTATGGCATATAGTTTTTTAAGTACTGGAGGAATTGATGAATTAGTACTTATTGACGTTAACCATGATAAAGCAGAAGGAGAAGCAATGGATTTACAACATGGATTACCTTATGCTGAAGGAAAATTAGAAATTCGCTCTGGAGATTATTCTGAATGTAAAGATGCAGAAATTGTGGTAATCACTGCTGGAGTTACAATGAAAGAAGGAGAAACACGATTAGATATTGCCGCTAAAGATACAAAAATTATTAAAAGTGTTACTGAAAATATTATGGCTTCAGGATTTGATGGAATTATTGTCGTAGCATCTAACCCTGTAGATAGTATGACTTATGTGGCACAAAAAGTTAGTGGCTTACCAAAAGAACGTGTTATTGGTTCTGGTACTATTTTAGATACAGCACGTTTACGTTATTTAATGAGTAAGTATTTACATATTTCAACAAACAATATGCATTTATACATTATGGGAGAACATGGAGATTCAAGTTTTGTACCTTGGACAAATGCTTATATTGGATGTCAAAGTTTATTAGATTTATTAGATGAACAAGGAAAAGACTTCAACGACTTGTTAGAAATTTATACACAAGTACAACAAGCAGGATATGAAATCATTAAACGTAAACATAGTACATATTATGGAATTGGACTTTCATTAAATCGTTTAGTACGTGCATTATTAAATGATGAAAATGTAATTTTAACTGTTTCTGCTTATCAACAAGGAGAATACGGACAAGAAGGATTATATATTGGGGTACCAGCGATTGTAAATCGTGCAGGAGTTACTAAAATTATTAAATTAGAATTAAATGATGTGGATCAAGCAAAATTTGATGCAAGTTGTGAAACATTGAAAAAACTTAATGCAGAAGTTATTGAACCACTATTGTAAG
>JAHHST010000045.1 GCA_020025055.1 Longicatena sp. | reverse complement strand
TGCACTTCTAAATAGAGTATCATCTATATAAAAAGTCTTCAAAAATGAAGACTTTTTATATATTCTCTGCTTTCTTACGATTTACAACATAAATACCTATTGCTACTAGAATGAGTGCAACCATATTTTTTAAATGAAACGCTTGTTGTATCTCACCAAGTATAATAGCTGATAATAAAACTCCCATTACTGGATTCATAAATCCATAAATTGTAACTTTTGATACAGGATTATATTTTAATAAAATTCCCCATAAAGAATACGCAATAGCAGATACAAAAGCTAAATATATTAAAATCAATACGCCTGCAACTGTAAAATGAGAAATACTTCCTCCCATCAATAATCCAATTCCTAATAAAATCATTCCTCCTACAGTAAATTGATAGCCACTCAACATTACTGGATTTGACTGATTCGAATATTTTTTTAAATAAATCGAAGAAAATGCATAAGAAGTTACCGAAACAAACATACATCCTTCCCCATTTAAAGCGAAACTCATATCCATACTAGAACCATTCACATTCGCTAAAAACACCCCGAAAAATCCAATGAAACAACCAATTAATTTTGCTTTTGTTAATTTTTCTTGATGATAAATTAAACTTGCAGCAAGGATTGCGATTAACGTATTTGTACCAGTAATGATAGAACCTTTTACCCCTGTTGTATGTGCAACTCCAACATAAAAGAAAAAATATTGAATTACGGTTTGTAACATACATAATTTTAATATATTTCCATATTCCTCTTTTTTAGGTACTAAAAACTGTTTTTGTACAATACTTCCTATCATAATTGTTAATATTCCTGCTAAGGTAAACCTTAAACCAGCAAATACAATTTGTGAACCAATATTTGAATTTGCAATTCCAAATAATTCATACCCTATTTTAATCATCGGAATGGCACTTCCCCATAATGCACAACAAATAAATGCTAAGAAAGCAACTACCCATCCTTTTGTTAATATTTCTTTTTTATTTATATTATTTTTCATTTCTATACTCCTTTATACAGCAAATTGGAGTTTATCATTTTTTTGAAAATTTAACAAGATATTATATAATAAAATATCTATATTTAAAAACATAAGCATATAACTAGGATTTTAAAAGCAATTACTATATAATATTTAAGTTACATTGAAAAATCATTCACTTATGTATAAAATTATAGCATTTAATAAAAACTTCATGTCATTTATGTTTAACAAAAGAAATATAGAATTATAATTTACAAATAGAATTGGAGGTATCAATGAAACCAAATAAATTTGCACAAAATTTTAATTTTTTCAAAACAATGAAATTTACAATTCCTACTATGATTATGATGGTATTTATGTCATTATATCAAATGGTAGACGGTGTTTTCGTCTCAAACCTTGTTGGAGAACTAGGTTTAACAGCATTAAATATAGTATACCCATTCACAAGCATCATTATCGCCATTTCAATTATGTTAGCCACCGGTTCAAGTGCAATTATTGCTTTAAATATGGGTCAGAAAAAGAATCGTCTTGCTAAAGAAAACTTTTCATTTATTATCCTTGTGGCAATTATCATATCGATAATCATCGTAATACTAGGTATTCTATTCATAGACAAAATGATTTATTTTTTAGGTGCAACCCCTTTAATATTTCAAATGTGTTACGATTATTTATTCATTATGATTTTAGCTACTCCTCTAGCAATGCTACAAATGTTATTCCAAACATTCTTTGTCACTGCTGGAAAACCAAAACATGGTCTATTCTTGACAGTTTTAGGTGGTATTTTAAATATTATATTAGACTACTTTTTTATTTCTAAATTAAACTTAGGAATCAAAGGTGCTGCCTATGCGACATCAATTGGTTATGGAATTGTCGCATTGTACGGTTTATATTATTTTACTTTTCATCGAAATGGACAATTATACTTTGTTAGACCGATGATTCGATTCGATGTATTGAAAAATTCTTGTTCTAACGGAATGAGTGAAATGATCAATAATCTAGCCGTTGCGATTACAACGTATTTATTTAACATTATTGGTATCATATATTTAAAAGAAGAAGGAGTAGCTGCTATCTCTATTATCTTATATGCACAATTTATTATGACATCCATCTTTATGGGATACTCTGGTGGTATAGCCCCTGTATTTAGCTATAAATATGGTGCAAAGGATCATAAACAAATTCAAAAAATATTTAAAATAAGTATTATATTTACTGTTGTTGTTTCTATAATTACATTCTTATTAGCATTTGTTGTAGCAAAACCAATCGCAATGATATTTGCTTCTCATAGTCCATATGTTTTAAGTTTAGCAATTGAAGGTTTTTATATATTCTCGATTTCATTTTTATTCACTGGAATTAATATATTTACTTCTGCTTTATTTACCGCATTTTCTAATGGTAAAATTTCTGGTTTCTTATCCTTATTAAGAACATTTGTATTTTTAGTGATTTCATTAATTACATTACCACTTATAATTGGAAAAAATGGTATTTGGTTAGCAGTTCCAGTAGCAGAAGGGCTTGCTGTTATTTTTTCTATTATTACCTTGTTTAAAAATAGATATTTTTATCATTTCTTTTAAGCCTAGATAATCTATAAAAGTCCATGATTTCCATTACCTAATTTTAAAATTTCCTCCACTCGCCTCTAAAAGAGGCTTTTTTATTAAAAATTTTGTCATACTTTATTTTTTTACTTAACACAGATTATCATTCTTTATTTTACAAAAAAAGATGAGTCCTTATGTAATAAGAATTCATCTTTGTTGCATTATAATAAATTATTTAAAGTTTTCTAATCTTTTTTTGGTTTCTAAACGTTTTTCCCACATTTCTTCTTCTGTTGTATATCCACGTTTTTGAGCCTGATCACTTGTATATGTATTTTTAAACATTAAATCTAATAAATGTAATGCATCCTTATCTGCAGTTTGCATTGTTCCTCTACATGATCCACAATAGGTTACAATGTGGTTTTGATTAAAGTCCTTTGCTCTACGTGTATAAACTTTTTCATATAATTCAGGATTTGATGTACAAACCATACCTCCAACTCCACAACAACGTGTATTGGCTCTATTACGTTCAATTTCTTCCCATTGATATCCTAATTGATCTAGTACCCAACGTACGCTTTCATGATGTGTTAGTTCATCACGTGTAACACATGAATCATGAATATTAAATACAACATCAGATGTTTTTCCAATACCTTTTGAAGATTTTGGAACACCAATTAAATCATGCATTAAATCCCAATAAGATATCACACGTTGATTTTTACAAGTTGCTTTAAACACTTTGAAACAAGACGGACAAACTGTAATTACAACCTCTGCACCCATATCATCTAAGATATCAATTGCCTTTTGATTACGCTCTGCAAATCTTACTTCCTCTCCAATGAATTTTGTAACTTTCCCACAACATTGTAATAATGCACCAACGTTTTCATCTCCAAGACTATCTTTTAAATGACGTACAACTGCTTCTACACCCTCAGGAGTATAAGCTGATACAGTACAACCTGGAGCAAATACATATTTTGTTTTTTTCTTTTCTTTTACTTCAACTTGTTTAGATCCACCTGAAAGTGCAGTACAGTATTCTTCATCACACTCTTTTACTTGCGTAGCATCACTATCTTGCAATACTTCTAATGGAACAAAATCATTATGATCTTTTGCATATGCCTCTTTAATTGCCATAAAATTGCTTCTTAGATCAAATTCATTTGGACATTTTAAAGTACATTGCTTACATTCATTACATGAATATGCAATCATTGGATCCATATTTTCATATCCTTTTTCTAAATATTCTTTAAATAAGGTTTTTGGACAATCTGTATAATCATTTAACATAATACATTCTTTCATACATAACTTACATTCACATTGACGACAACGATTTGCTTCTCGTTTTGCTTCTTCTTTTGTATATCCTAGAGCAACTTCATCAAATGAATGAATACGTTGCATTGGATCAAGTTCAGACATATCTTCACGTTTTCCTTCAATGGTTGACCAATCTGTAGGCATTTGTAATTTCGTATCATAACTCGTTGTGTCTTCCAATTTTCTTCCTTCTACTAAATCTTCATTTTGTAAATAGCGAATGACAGATTGAGCTACTCTTCTACCTGTAGCCATTGCTTGAATACAAATTACTGATTCACCTGATGCATCTCCAGTAATGAATATTTTTTCGTTGGAAACAGATTGTAATGTTAATCGATTACATTCAAATGTTGTATTTAGACGTTGTTTTAATTGACCTTTTGCAAAATCTCCTGCTACCCCCTGTCCAATAGCAAACACAATCGTATCTACAGCTAATTCTTTTGTATCTTCATCATCAAAAGATGGTGCAAATCTACCTTGTTCATCAAACATAGATAAACATTTTTTCAATGTAACACCACATACACAACCATTTTCATCTACATGAATATCTTTGATTGCTTGTGCGTGATTAAATTTCACTTTTTCTGCTAAAGCTCCTGCAATTTCATGATTTGATGATGCCATAGAATCAAAGCTATCTTCTAAACAAATAGAATATACTTTTTCAACCCCAGGAATACGTAATGATGTTCTTGCGCAATCCATCGCCACATCTCCACCACCAACAACTAAGACTGTTTTACCAGCTTCTTTTACATCACTTGTTAAAGCAGCTTCTTTTAAATATTCTTGTGCGCTAAAAATTCCTTGTGCATCCCAATTTTTCAAACTACGATCTACCCTACCTTGATGTTTTCCAACTGCAACAACAATACTATCGTATTCTGCTTCTAATTGTTGAAGTGTGATATCTTTCCCTATTTCACAATTTAATTGAAATTCTACTCCTAATTTATCTAAATATGAAATTTCTCTTTCTAAAATATTTCTAGGTAATCGGTATGCAGGAATTCCTACTCTTAACATCCCACCTCGAACTGGTAATTTTTCAAAAACTTTTACAGAGCAGCCTTCTCTTCGCAATTCTAAAGCTGCTTGAAGTCCACTAGGTCCTGCTCCAATAATTGCAACCTTTTTTCCATTATCTTCTTTTACAGAAAGATCCCAGTTTTCTTCCAAATCAAAATGGTCTGCAGCATAACGTTTTAACGAAGCAATAGACATTGGGCTATTTCCTTCATTCCATTTACATTTCTTTTCGCACGGATGAGCACAAATTCTACCTAATGTACCTGGTAAAAATAAATTATCACGAATTACACGAATTGCTTCTTCGCCTTTTCCTTCTCCAATTAAACGTACATATTCTTTTACATTTGTATGCATTGGACATGTCGCAACACAAGCTGCTGTTTCTTCACCCATACAATGATCAACAATTTTTTGCATATTTGCAATAATTTCTTCTTTTAACATACTATAAATCCTTTCCTTCTCTATAACTTTATTTATTCTCCTTAAAAGCTTTTGGATCAATCGCAAAAATAAATACTCCTAAAACAATAACTACTCCCCAAAATGCCAAAGTTGGAGTAATTTTATTTTGGAACAATACTGCACTAAATATAATCGTCCATAATGCAGCTGTGCTATTTAGTGCTGTGCCCATTGCTGAGCCAATTAAATCCACTGCTTTATACCATGATAAATATGTAAATGCTCCTAAAATAGCAATTCCTGCATATTTTACAACTAATCCTTGTGATACAATTTGCATTGCCAATGGATATCCATTGATGATTGGTAATACAATAATTGCATATGAAATCATAGAGATAAAATATCGTAAACATAGCAATTGCTGTGGACTTGCTTCAATATCATCTTCATCCTTAATATGTTTCATTGCAAATCCAATCATAACACCTTCCATCGCCCATCCAAGTACTGCAATAACTGCAAAAGCAACACCTTTAACAAAGGTTGGTGACACATCTCCTGTAGGATTAAATCCTAACATAAATGATCCTGTAATACTGATTACAATACCAATCACTGCACGTAAAGATAGTTTTTCTTTTAAAATCAAATATGATAATAATGCACCAATTCCAGGATAAATTACCGATATACTAGATGCGTACGGAGCACTTGCATATTTAATTCCTAACAAATATGCACCCATTCCAATTGGTGAACCAACTAATGCTGCTATTGCGGTAGCTTTTCCCTTTTTCGTTTTGAATAATAAATAAAATACATGTTTTAATTGTTTCGTAAAAAATAAAACGCAAGCAATCCATATAAAGCAAAAACTTTCATGAAAAAAAGCTGTTACTAAAGGAGAAAATTCAAAACTAGTTTTTGAAACCCCATTAGATAATACATACGTTAAATTTGTAAAAATCTCATGTTTCCCGACATTTCCCATTAACACACTATCTAGACCCCAAGCAATTCCAACGAATATACCAAATAATAATCCTTTTTTAAATTTTTTATTCTCCATCATAACTTAGTCCTTTCTCTTTTTATAGCTTATATACAGCTTGACATTCAACTATGCCATTGTTATTATTGATACGATGTATAAGGAGGCATATCATGGGAAAAAGTTTTTTCGAATCAATTGAAAATTCATGTATTGAAGATTCTGGCTTTTATTACACTCTTTCCATGATTAATGGAAAATATAAAATGGTTGTACTTTATACTCTCTCTGTTTTTGATATCGTTCGTTTTAATGAATTAAAACGATATATTAAAACCATCCCTTATAAAACATTAAGTGCTACTTTAAAAGAATTAGAAAACGAAGGTTTAATTATTCGTAAAGAATACCCACAAATTCCTCCAAAAGTAGAATATTCTTTATCTGAAAAAGGAAAATCATTAATTCCAATTCTTGATCAAATGTGCACTTGGGGTGAAGTACATCGACCTATTAAAAGGTAATCTTACATTCATATCACAAAACCTCTATCACCTGTAAAGCATTATAACAAATTGGCATATAGTTACAAGAACTTACATTTTAGTGCGATACTAACCTATAGGTTAGTATCGCGTTTTATATTATATAAAATGATATAAAAAATGCATTTCCAATTTTTTCCACTTGATTTTTCCTCTTATTATTCTCTTATTTATCATACATAAAATAAAAAAATGCCTTTATTCTTATAAAAAGAATAAAGACATTTTTATTTTAAATTCCTTTTATTTGATGAAATGCATGTTGTGCAGCAATTGCTCCATCACTTGTTGCGGTAACAACTTGTCGTAATTTTTTCGCAACTACATCCCCTGCACCATAAATTCCTTTCACTGCTGTTTCGCAATTCTCATCAACCACCATATATCCACGCTCATCTAAAACTGCAAGACCTTCTAAGAACGATGTAGAAGGATCAAGACCAATATATGGGAATATACCATTTGTATCCATTGTTGTTTCTTCATTAGTATCTACATTTCTAATAACTAATCCAGTCACACGAGTTCCATCATCAATAACTTTTACTGGTACATGTTTAGTGATAATATTAATTTTAGGATTCTTTTTCACTTGTTCTTGAACAATTTCATCAGCTCTAAAAACATCTCTTCGAATAATAATATTTACCTTATCTACCATTTGCGTTAAATAGTTTGCTTCTTCTAATGCGGAATTTCCTCCACCAATAACACATACTTCCTTATTACGGAAAAATGCACCATCACATACTGCACAAAAAGAAACTCCTCTTCCAATATTTTCTGCTTCTCCTGGAATATTCATCATACGTTCATTTGTCCCAGTCGCAACAATAACTGCCTTTGCT
Source organism: Longicatena sp. (assembly GCA_020025055.1). Taxonomy (GTDB): domain Bacteria; phylum Bacillota_I; class Bacilli_A; order Erysipelotrichales; family Erysipelotrichaceae; genus Longicatena_A. The sequence goes on along the minus strand of JAHHST010000045.1, from coordinate 4,383 downwards.
TCATAAATTGTTCCATCTTCACAAATGATTTTTTTATATTCTTCTCCATCTTCTATTTTAGTAACATTTCCATATAGATATTCTGCTCCAAAAGCAGTTGAATGAGCAAACATGTCACTTGCAAGATTTGCACCATTTGTTCCTATAATTCCGGGCCAATTACTAATTTCATTCGTTTTGATTAATTTACCACCAGGTGCTCCCATTTCTAACATAGCTGTGTTAAGTCCTGCACGGCTTCCATAAATAGCTGCTGTCATTCCAGCAGGCCCTGCACCAACAATTACTAAATCATAACGTTGTTCCATAAACATCCTCCTTTTTAAAACACGTAGAATTATAATATTTTTACTAAATAGTTTCTCTATTATTTATTATTTTTATTCATACTTTCCTATATAATAGTATACCTTTTTTCATTACATCTCAATAAAATTGCTCAATTTATTTATGCTCATCCACGCTAGAAGTCATACACGAAAATGCTGTAGGCTGCTTTGCTCCATCTCGTAACTTACAAATCGTTTGTGTCATTGTTCCCATAGGACAAAATACACACCAAGTTCTTGGTTTATAAAGCATCATAACGATTATGCCAATCAAAGTAGACGTTAACATTAGACTATAAAATCCAAATGAAAATTGTGCAATCCATGGTGATACAACACCTACTTCATATGCCCAACTCCATGGAACTTTCAATGTCCAAAATAACTTTACAAATTGTTTCAATGTTGTAACATTACTTGCGACTAAATAGGTGTTCCATAACATTTGAAAAAACATAATAAAGAAGAAAATCAAAAATCCATATCGAAACCATTTTGATCGCATCCAATTAGGCGTTGGTTTATTCGAAGATAATTTTAATTTTTTTCCTAATAAATGTAAAAATTGTCCACGGTCGCAATAACGATTACAGTATAACTTTCCTCCACCAAAAATTGCAATCACCAAAGGTAAAGTAAAAAAGATCATTCCTAACCATGCGAATAAAATATTAAAAAATCCTAATCCTAAATAAATTGGTGTAACAACCCATAAATAATCATACCAATGTTTTTTATTACGCATTCATCACACCTCTTTCTTTTAAATCAATTGCCCCAGCTGGACATTCTTTTATACATTTTGCACAACCAACACAACGATTATAATCGATATTTGCAATAATTCCTTTATAGATTGTAATTGCTTGCATTGGGCAAACCTTTACACAGCTTCCACAAGCTACACAATATGAATTCACAACTGCGATATTTTTTGATGCCATCTTTATTCCTCACATTAATTCTTTCTTATAAAATAGTTTGTAATTCATTTACTAATTGCGGCTTTGGCATAAATCCCTGTAATTGTTTAACTACTTTGCCATCTTTAAAAATTAACATAGTAGGAACGGCCATAATACCATAACGTTGTGCAAGATCTGCACTTTCATCAATATCAACTTTAACAATATTAGCTTTTCCTTCTACTTCCCTAGCTACATCTTCTAAAACAGGAGATAACATTTTACATGGTCCACACCAAGTAGCAAAAAAATCAACCATAACAACTCCATTCGCAACAACTGTATCAAATTCATTTTTATTAATTACTTTCATATTCTTTCCTCCATATAATTAATTATTTACTTAATTAAGTTATATCTTAATTATATATATTTTATTACTTAAGTCAACACTTAATTAATAAAAACTTGAAAAAAAGAGTCTTAATAGACCCTTTATCGTTCTTTCACCATTTTTAGACCAATTTCAATCATCCGTATCCCACTATCATAATATTCAGAAGAAAAATCATATACTCCATCTTCTGATAATACTCCACGTGGTAAATCATCTGGAATCAGATGCATTTCTTCATCTTGTAAATCTTGATTTCTTTGATTACTATAATAGTAATACTCAATGAGTTGTTTATATTCATCAAAATGCTCACTTATATAAGTTAAAACCTCATTTAATTCTTTTAGCTTTTGCTCGTGTTCATTCATGATATTTTCTAATTTTGTAATATGTTCGTATGTTTTCATATAGTACCTCCATGACTCTATAGATGATATACTACTTTATAATCACAACATCAATTTCTACAATATTTTTTCAAGTTTTGATATTCTCAAGATATCTTGGAATACACGTTTTTCCTCTGCTCATTCAAATGTGAGCATATTATATTCATTTCTTCTCTTATTTCAAAAAAATCCTATATTAGCATTTATTTGATTGTCTACAACAAATTTAGATCCATGTAATATTTAAAAATAATGTACTTTGAATATCTAAGATATTATTTATTTTAATTTTTGTTTTATCTTCAAAAATAATTTCATGATTTATATCATCAATTTCTTTTAGATATCCCTCATAAACTTGATAAGATCCTCCCTTTTTATAAAGATCTTGTACGAAATATGTAACTTTAACAGGTACTCTTTGTTTTTTATTTTCTAAAATCAGTACCAACTTCTTATTTAAGATTTCCTTTGTATCCTCATCTAATTGGATTTTTTCTTCGGTTAATCGCGCAGTTTCACAAATTGCTTCATGATGCCCTGTCAATGCTGCAAAAGGAGAAAATTGAGCTGCCCTTTGATATTGAGTCATTGGCTTTCTTTTATGAGAAACATGATGTGGAAACTGTATGATATCTTCATAAGAATCTCTTTTATGCATTATTGATTCCTCCTATTTCTTTGAATCATTTACCATTCTCATTGCCTGTTTTACTATCATTGTCTTACTGTTATGCTCTATGTCCTCCAATCAAACGATTCCGTTCTTTAGTTGTTGCTCCTTCTTCTAAATCTCTTCCTTTTAATACAGCGTTTTTTCCATATTTTCTTTTGATCATTAAAATTGCCTGTTGTTCTTTCTTTTCTCGTTCTAAAAATTTATTTTCTTTTTCTGTTTGCTTTTGAAGTTCTTCATAGTCAGTAAATAAATTCATTTGTTCTACATCCTGTTGTTCTTTTACTTGATTTACAGGAATAACATGATTCATTGAAATATTAATTCTTCTGATTGTTAATTGTTGATTTACAATTTGCTCATACAATAATACAACTGCATCTACCATCTGCTTTGTTGATGATGTATATTTTTTTAAATTTGTAGTACCATGTGCATGCTTAGGTATTTTTCTACCATACGCATCGGTTGTAGTCATTCCATCATATAAAGTACTTCCATGTTTTATATTTTCTATATCATATCCAATTGTCAAAACAATTTGATTTGTAACAAATCCTTTATCTACTAAATCTAAGGCAAGTCCTTCCATCATTTCCTTAACAACAATTTTAGCTTTTTCAAATGAATAAGAACAATGTAACACTTGACCCGAACCAATACTATTTGATTCAGGTTTATATTGTTTAATATCAGCAATAGTACAGGATTCATATCCCCAAGCATGATCAATTAATAGTTCTGCATTCACACCAAACATTTTATATAATAAATCCTCATTATAATATTCATTTGCTTTTCCTATAGAACATCTTGCAATATCACCCATCGTATATATTCCTTGTTCCTCTAACTTTTTCGCATATCCTTTTCCAACTCTCCAAAAATCCGTTAATGGGCGATGTGACCATAAATATTTACGATAAGTCATTTCATTAAGTTGAGCAATTCTTACTCCATTTTGATTTGGCTTACAATGCTTCGCTACGATATCCATCGCAACTTTACACAAGTATAAATTACTTCCAATTCCTGCCGTTGCTGTAATTCCTGTTTCTGTAAATACATCTTGTATCATTTTCTCCGCTAATTGTTCTGCACTCATACCGTATGTTTTTAAGTAAGAAGTGACATCCATAAAAACTTCATCAATGGAATATACATGAATGTCCTCAGGTGCTATATAACGTAAATAAATATTATATATTTGAGAACTGCAAGAAATATAATGTGCCATTCTAGGAGGAGCTACAATATAATCTAGTACAAGTTCTTTATGTTGTTTTAACTCTACATCATCATAACTAGCACCTTTTAATTGATGTTTTGGTGCATTCCATCTACGGTTTTGATTAATTTCCTTTACCTTTTGAACAACTTCAAAAAGTCTTGGTCTTCCACTAATTCCATAGGCTTTTAATGATGGAGTGACCGCCAAGCAAATCGTTTTTTCACTGCGTTCTTTATCCGCAACAACAAGATTTGTGGTTAATGGATTTAAACCTCTTTCTTTACATTCAACAGATGCATAGAATGATTTTAAATCAATCGCAACATATGCTCTTTCTTGTTTTTTCATTCCATCTCCACCTCACTCAAAAACTGTGTTCTAATTATATAGTTGTTAAAATAAAATATCAATATACATAAAATCAATTCCTATTTTTTCCTATCTTCTTCTAAAAAA
>JAHHST010000044.1 GCA_020025055.1 Longicatena sp. | reverse complement strand
ACCTTGAAATCATCTTTTTTATATCAAAGTAGGGCTGAAAAAAGACCGAATGACAAAGTCTGTTCAACAAACGACTTTATCAACGGTCTAAGATGATTTTTACATCATCTTTAATTTTCATTCAAATGATTTGGTGTATTAATTGATATCAATCGTACAACTTTATTTGTTTGATTACTCCAATTATGTTTTTTTGTAGAAGAATAATGCGCACAATCTCCAGGATATAAATCACTAACTTCATCTTCTACTTTTAATGTTAAAATTCCTTCAACAACATAAACGACTTCTTCACCCTCATGTTTATATACTTCTGTTTCTTCCATATTTTTTTGAGGTAATATTTCAACAAATCTAGGTAACATATTTGATTCATTACTAATATTTGTCAAACTATATTCAATAATTGAATTGCCTTCCATTTTTATAATTTCTCTCTCATATGATCGAACAATGCTTTTCTTACAACAAGTAGGCATACTTAATAGTTCATCTACGCTAATTCCTAAAACTTTCGCAATTTTTTTTAATGTGTCACTTGCAATTGATGTTAAACCTCTTTCCAATTGAGATAAGTATCCAATCGATAAATCTGTTTTTTCCGCAACATCTTTTAATGTCATCTTTTTTTCTGTTCGAATTTGCTTTATAATTTCTCCAACATTTTTTTGCATTCTAATCACCTATAATGATTATAGTATCCTCTATGATAGAAATCAATTCTTTTGCCTTTTATACAAAACATTCTATACTATCGTTTTTTTTATCTTATAAAGAAACTCTTGACTTACTTAATAAACAAAATCAATTCAATAAACTTATATAATTCCTATCGCAAATTCAACTGCAATTGCCACAATAACTACTAATAAAGAAATTACAAATCCATGAATCATTGGAGCTACACCTGATTTTTTCATATCTTTATAACTTGTATTCATACCAATCGCAGCCAATGCTGCAACCATTAAAAACTTACTTGACTCTTTTGCGAATAAAGATACACTTACTGGAATTAAATGAAAACTGTTTACGATTGATAAGAAAACAAATCCTACAATAAACCATGGAAATAATGACAAAAAATTTGTTTTCTTTGGTTCTGTTACTTGCATCTTAGATGAAATATGAATATGATCTAACTGATTTACTTCGTATGGGGTTGCTTTTTCATTCAACGTACTCATCACATCTTCACAAGATATATTTTGTTTTTGTTTTAAACGAATATTGATCAAAGTGAAAATAAGCACTGTTGGAATAATCGCAAGTGTACGTGTCAATTTTACCATCGTTGCAAAATCCCCTGCTGCCTCACTAAATGCATATCCTGCTGCAACTACACTTGATGTATCATTTACAGCTGTACCTGCCCATAATCCATATGCCATATCACTTAAATGTAACCAATTACCCATGATAGGAAATAATAAAATCATAAGCATATCAAAAATAAAAGTTGCAGACATCGCATAAGCAATTTGTGTATCATCTGCATCAATCACAGGTGCAATTGCTGCGATTGCAGAACCCCCGCAAATTCCAGTTCCTGCAGAAATCAAATTCGAAAGTTTCCAATCAAGTCCTAAAACTTTTCCAACAAAATAACCCCCACCAAAACATGTTAATAATGTAAATAGCATAACGGTTAAAGAAAGTTTTCCAACATTCAAGATTGTTCCAATACTTAGCGATGCTCCTAATAAAATGATTGCAAATTTCAATAATTTTTTTGATGTAAATTTTAATCCTGCCTGCAATGACTTAGGCTTCCAAAAAACATTGATTGTCATTCCTATAAATAAGGCAATTACAGATGCCCCAATGAAATGAATCGGCATTAACCATTCTAAAAATTTAGCAACTACAGCAATCCCAATAGCCACACATACCCCAGGTAAATATTTCTTTATATTTTTTATCATATAGATCCCCTTTCAAAAATTCTTGATTATTATATCATATCATATGAATAAAATATAATAATCAATTTTTATATATTAATAATATTTTTTTATCAATATATCTTTTTCTCCCTTAAACATTAATTGTTCATAAAAAAAAGGTGAATTTTCACCTTTTCTCTTATAACATTCCTGGTTTTATAATATCGTGTTCTCTTAAAATTTTCTCAATAACAGTTCCTTGAATTTTTTTCAATAATGGTTTTTTCAACATCTCTAAAGGTTTTGGTAATGGAATTTCTAATGGTGATTTTCCATCCATTAGTTTCACACTAGAATCAAGCAGTTCTCTAACATCATACACACTACCCCATACTTCAGGTACACCACGATCCACTCCAGCTAAACCATAAACAGCTTCCATTGCTGTTCTTACAGAATACTCTGTTGTAAAGATCGTATCTCTTGGTGTTTCCGCAAATTGTCCTAAAAATGCGAAGTTTACACATCCATCAGGAATTACATCTGGACGATCTCCTTTTCTTCTTGGCATAAAGAATGCGGTAATATATGGCATCATCGTAGGTACTGTGTTTGCATCATTTTTTGCTAATTCATCAATTCGATCCATTGGAATACCAATATGATATAACCATTCTGCAGTGATTTCTTCACCTGTACATTCTTTCATCGGTTTTTTGATATAATCTCCAACTTTATCTGTAAATAAGCTATATACCCAAATACATACTTCATCTTTCTTTTGGTCTTTAAACTGACCTTGTCGATTAATTGTCCAACTCATCAACCAATTAGAGTCTTTAATTGTTACAATTCCACCTGTAACAACATTTCCTGTTCTTGGATCTCTTTTACAAATCTTTTTAATATGATCAATAATTTCTTCATTACTAGTTGTAATTGTGGCAGATTCCCAATTTGTTTTTTCAACATCACTACAAAATTTTTCTGGATGACCAAATAATGGATGTTGTCTTGCGATATTTTTCCACAAATTCCAACAACCACTTGTTTTGACTTGTGCATCTCCACAAGGAGCATGTGTATGATCTCCATAAATAGTACTTTCTGTACAGCTACCATTTGTAACAAATACAAAATCTGATTCTGTAAGTTCGATTACTTTAGATTCCTCATGTTGTAGATATTCAATTTGTTTTGCTACTTTCTTTATTCCATCAAATTCAAAAATAACATTTGTTACTTGTGTATTAAAATGGAATTGAACACCAGCTTCTTCCAAATATTTTTTCATTGGTAAAATTAAAGATTCATATTGATTATATTTTGTAAATTTTAATGCGGAAAAATCAGGTAATCCACCGATATGATGAATATATCTTTGAATATATAGTTTTACTTCTAATGCACTATGCCAATTTTCAAAGGCAAACATAGTTCTCCAGTATAACCAGAAATTAGAATCAAACACTTCTTCATCAAAGAACTCATCAATACTTTTATCATATAAATCTTCATTCTTAGTAAAGAAGAGTTTCATAATTTCCATACAACCTTTTTCACTTAATCCAAATTTTCCATCTGTATGTGCATCTTCTCCACGATGAATCGTTGCTCTACATAAAGAATAATTTGGATCATGTTTATTTAACCAATAATATTCATCTAATACAGATGCATTTTCTGTTTCTAAAGATGGAATACTTCTAAATAAATCCCAAAGGCATTCAAAGTGATTTTCCATTTCTCTTCCACCACGCATAATATAACCTTTTGTAGCATCATAAATCCCATCACATGCTCCTCCAGCAATATCCATAGCTTCTAAAATATGTATATGATCACCTTTCATCTGTGCATCTCTTACAAGAAAACATGCTGCAGCCAATGAAGCTAGTCCACTACCAACAATATATGCTGATTTTTGATCAATATCTTTTGGCTTTTCCGGTCTTGCAAAAGCTTCATAATTTCCGTTTGAATAATAGATTCCTTTACTATTTTTTTCATAACGTCCACGTTCTGTATTACGATATTGATTATTTTGTATTTCTTGTTGTTGTCTCTTTTCATCATTCATTCTTTTTTTTGCACTTAAGGCTGCAACACCTACACCTGCAGCAGTTAAAGATAATCCAACTTTTATTTTTTTATTCATAGTAACCTACCTTTCCATATACTATCATGTGTTTTCAATGAAATATTATGTATTTCTACCACCGTATTTTTGATTTTAATCAATTTTCATATAAGTTCGATATTCATTTAGTTGCGCGATTCCAAATAAAACAAACATCTAATAAAAATATAATATGGCTGTATCATATTATGAAGTTGTTTCAACCATACCACCTTCTTTCATCCTTCATTTTATTTATTTTTTAAATGATTTCCATAGATAAAAAAAATGTAATGTATGAAATTCATACATTACGCAATATTTGTCTATATTTCATCTGGTTCATATTCTAAAATATCTCCAGGTTAACATTCTAATACTTTGCAAATCTCATTCAAAGTAGAAAATCTAATTACACTAACCTTCCTTGTTTTTATTTTTGAAAGATTAACATTAGCACCCCCACTTTTTCAGATAATTCTTTTAAACTCATTTTACAATCTGCCATCACACGATCAAGTCTTAATATTATTGCCATTTTAATTCCCCTTTATAAAATTTCATCTACTTCATCTTGTAACTCACAACCATAATCAAATATAAAAGAAACACTAAAAATAATTAGCAAAATCACAAACATATTCAAAATACTTCAAAACTCACTCGAAAACATCTTATGATGAATGAAACTAGTAGAAAAAAACTAATACGTGATTTTTTTCTCCAATCACATGTTGAAATGGCGTTTCTCCGTTATAAATACATTTACAAATAGAACGACCTAAAAATGAGGCAATTGATAGTGATATAAGTTCTACCGCAAAACTAAAAGCAACAATTGAAAACATAGGTATCGAAAAAACTTTACCATCTAGAGTTAGATTTGTGCCTTGACATACAACACTGTTAAAATCTTCCTTGAAACTTTCTATAAAAGTTGGAGATTCCACAATCCATATAAGACTAGCAAGCATCAACATTCCAATACTAACAAATAATATACAACGTAAAAAAGTGAGCATATTAATCTCACTTTCTATTTATAGTATTCAACAATAGCACTATATTTTTTTAGTTTTCCCCTTTTTTAGGAAAACGTAATTGCATTGTCGTTCCTTTGTCAATTTCACTTTCTAAGCGAATGCTACCCTTTAAAAGATGAACAGCATGTTTCACAATCGATAAACCAAGTCCAGTACCCTCTACTCTTTTTGAATGACTTTGATCTACACGATAAAATCTTTCAAATATTCGATCCTGATATTCATTAGGAATTCCAATTCCTGTATCACTCACTTCAACATAAACTTCTTCCTTATTTTCTTGAATACAGATGTTTACTTTACCACCTGGTTTATTATATTTAATTGCATTTTCACATAGATTATATAAGATTGTTTGTAACAATTGTGGAATTGTGATTATATATGTTGATTTTCCTTCCACCCTAACTTCTACATTTGCTTTTTTAGCAGGTATACTTAAATTTTTTTCTACTGCTTTAGCAACCTCATAAAGATCTATCTGTTTCCACTCCATTTCATAAATTCCTTCTTCCACATGAGATAATTGAATAATATCTTCAATTAATTTAACCATACGTTGTGCTTCTTCATAGATTGTAGAAGAAAATTTTGAAATATCTTCCGGTTTTACTAGTCCATGCATCATTAACTCTGCACAACCAGAAATCGTTTGTAATGGCGTTTTTAATTCATGAGAAACATTCGCACTAAATTCTTTACGAATCTGTTCTGTCTTTGTTTTTTCTGTAACATCGAAAATAAATAAAGCGATTCCTGAAACATTTCCATTGGATTCAATGGGACTGATATCAATTTGATAAATTCTTTTATGGATTGTCAATATAATTTCTCCACGTTTTCCACTTTTCGCTTTTTCTAATAACTCTTGTAATTGTGCATGATGGCATAACAATATAAAATCAAATCCTTGTTTTGTGTCCTCAAAATGAAAAATTTGACGAGCACATTGATTCATACTAAGTATTTCTAAATTGGTATTCAATAATACAATTCCTTCTTGCATCCCTTGTGTAATAATGGTAAATTCTTCTTTTTTTTGTATCAGTTCTTCATTTTTTTCTTTTATTTGCATTTGTTGTCGATGAATTCTTCTTAATAAAGGAGACAATTCATCATATCCTTCATTATCAAGAGGATGATCTAAATTCACATTATTTAAAGGTTTTACAATTTTTTTCGATGCATAATTTGCCAATAACAAAGAGAAAATAAATGCGCATATAAAAATAATTAAAATCGGTTGTACCATATTCAACAATAGAGTGAGTACTGTTTTTTGCGATGTTGAGACACGTAAAATACTACCATCACTCAATTTTACTGCATAATAATAAAATTTTTCTGTTAATGTTGTAGAATATCTTGAACTATCTCCTGTACCATATTTGATTGCTTCTTGAACTTCTTCTCGTGTTTGATGGTTTTCCATTTCATCATGATTTGTTTTATTATCATATAAAACATGACCATGATTTTCAATCCATGTGATACGATAATTTTCTAAATCAAGATTCTTTATATAGGATAATCCTTCATTTTCTAAACCATGGACGATTAATTCTGCTTGTGTTTGTAATTGTTTCTGTTGTAAATCTGAAAAATATCCATAAAGAACTCCCATAAATAACACAATCGTTGCTACAAAAATACTTAATGCAACAATGAACATGGACTTAAATATTCGTTTTGTCATGTAGTTCCTCCATACGATATCCAACACCACGAACAGTTTCGATATATTTCCCACTTTCTTCTAATTTCGTACGTAATGTTCCAATATGTACATCTACCGTTCGTGTTTCTCCATAATAATCACTTCCCCAAATATATTCTAACAATTGTTCACGTGTAAATACCCTTCCTACATTTTCCATCAATAGTTTTAAAATTTCATATTCTTTTAATGTAAGTTGAACTGGTTGCCCATTTTTTGTTAATGTATGTTTTATAGGATTCATAATTAAGTTTCCAACCGTTATACAATCTTTTGTTTGTTTTGAAGCTCTACGCAAAACCGCTTTTATTCTAGAAACCATTTCCATCATTCCAAATGGTTTTGCCAAGTAATCATCTGCTCCTAAATCAAGTCCAATGACTTTATCATATTCGCTACCTTTGGCAGTTGCCATAATAATTGGTATGGCACTTGTATTTGGAGTAGAGCGTAATTTTTTTAAAATCGTAATTCCATCCATTCCTGGAAGCATGATATCTAATAAAATCAATTCTGGTAATTCCTTTGTTAATGCTTTGAATAATTCTTCTCCACTATCAAAACCTTTTGCTTCAAATCCAGTTGATTGTAATGTATAAATTACCAAATTTTGAATTGATTGATCATCTTCTACACAAAAAATCATTTGCTCCATCTCCTTTATACTACCCATATGGCATTTAAATTTTATATTATTATAACATATCCATACAGTTCTTAGATATTATGGCGACCCTCAACTTCTCCATTTTCTTTTAACGAATATCCTAAAATAGAAAAATGTACCCACCGAGCAACATTGACTGCATGATCTGCCATTCCTTCAAAATATTTCGCAATCATAAATAAGTCTAAAGCATCTTCTCCTTGATCTAGATTTTGTGCAATTCTATGAATTAAATCTTTTTTTATCTCTTTAAATTTTAAATCAACAACATCATCAAACAAAATAACCCGTTTTGCTTTTTCAGCATCTTTTTGCACATAAGCATCCATACTATCTGTTACCATGTTTATCGTGTCCTTTGCCATTTGATGTATTTGATTATATTCAAACACATATGCTTCATGTAAATGAAGAATCAGATTACTCATATCCGTCGCCTGTTCTCCAATCCGTTCTAAGTCCGTTACCATCTTCATTGCTGAAGATACTTTTCGTAAATCTTTTGCAACTGGTTGTTGTTGCATAATGATATCTAGACAAAGGGATTCAATGGATCTTCTTAATTGTTTAATTTCATGATTTAAAGAATCCATGGTTTCTTCTAATGTTTGATTTCTACTTAGTAAAGACTTCGCAACCGTTTCTATTGCATCTTCGCATAGTACACCCATCTTTGTTAATTCTTTATGTAATAATTTTAGTTGTTCATCAAATTTCTTTCTCATTATCCAAATCTCCCTGTTATATAATCTTCTGTACGTTTTTCTTTTGGTTGTGAAAATAATCGTTTTGTAGAATCTAATTCAACAAGCTCTCCTAATAAGAAAAATGCGGTTTGATCTGAAATTCTAGCTGCTTGTTGCATATTATGCGTCACTATAATTATTGTATATTGCTCTTTTAATACCGTAACTAATTCTTCAATCTTCGCAGTTGAGATTGGATCTAGAGCACTTGTTGGTTCATCCATTAATAATACTTTTGGTTCTACTGCTAATGCTCTTGCAATACAAAGTCTTTGTTGTTGTCCACCTGATAAACTCATTGCACTTTTATGTAATCGATCTTTTACTTCCTCCCAAATTGCTGCATCCTTTAATGATTTTTCCACAATTTCATCTAATTTCACTTTGTTTTTAATTCCATGTGTACGTGGACCATATGCAACATTATCATAAATACTCATAGGAAAAGGATTTGGTTTTTGAAAGACCATTCCGATTTCTTTTCGCAACATATTTACATCTACTGATGGTGAAAATATATCCTGATTATTATAACGAACCTCTCCAGTAATTTTTACATCATCAATTAAATCATTCATTCGATTTAAAGTTTTTAAGAATGTTGATTTTCCACATCCTGATGGTCCTATAAAAGCTGTCACACTATTTTTAGGAATATCCATATGAATATGATGTAATGCTTGATGATTCCCATACCAAAGACATAAATCATTGACTGTAATAATATTTTTCATAATGTTCTCCTTTTTTTATAATATCGTTGAATTAATGTAACACCAACATTGATTATTAATGTTAAAATCATTAAGATTGCTGCTATTGCAAATGCAATTTCAAACTCTCCATTTTCTTTTGCATAAAAATATAATGCTACCGTTAACGTAGAACCAGAATTCATTAATCCTGATAAAAATCCATGAATGGTATGAGCAAATCCTGCGGTAAATAATAATGCTGCTGATTCTCCTAAAATTCTACCTACAGATAAAATACAACCTGTTAGTATTCCATCTATGCAACTTGGTAAAACAACCGTACGAATCATTCTCCATTTTCCTGCTCCAAGACCAAGTGCTCCTTCTCGATCACTTTGTGGAACTGTCTTTAAACTTTCTTGTGTCGTTCTCATAATGGTTGGTAAATTCATAATCACAAGTGTAAGTGCACCCGCTAATAACGATGTTTTCATATTTAAAAATTGACAGAAAAATAACATCCCAACTAATCCAAAAATAATAGAAGGAATCCCAGAAAGGATTTCTGCAGCATATTCGATCATCGCTACGATTTTTTTATTTTTCGCATACTCACTAAGATAGATTGCAGCCCCTACACCAATCGGTAATACAAAACATAAAGTAGCAATAATGATATAAACAGTATTTAAAATATCTGGTAAAATTCCAATTTTTCCTGTGATATAACTTGGTTTTGTAGACAAAAGTTCCCAAGTTATATTAGGCAATCCTTTTACCAAAACATATCCTATTAAAAAAATCACAAGAGAACAGGTAAGTAAGGTAGAAATGATCATAAGACATCGTACTACGTATACATAACCAATTCTTTTCTTTGATACTTTTTGATGCATTTTCATCACCTTTCCTTACCTCGCTTTAAAAAATAATTTAATATTGCATTCATAAACATGATAAAAAAGAATAATATGAGTGCAATAGAAAATAATGCTTGTTGTTGAAGACCACTAGAATAAGACATTTCACTTGCAATTGCTGTTGTTAAAAAACGTACACTCTCAAATAACGATGGCATATTCGGTGCATTTCCTGAAACCATCATTACTGCCATAGCCTCTCCAATTGCTCTACCAACACCTAATACAACAGCAGCTGCAATTCCACTTTTTGCAGCAGGAATACTCACTTTAAACCATGTTTCCTCAGGAGTTGCTCCTAACGCTAAAGATGCATCTTCATATTCTTTAGGTACAGCTTCCAATGCAGTTATAGAAACATTAATAATTGATGGTAAAATCATAATTGCTAATACAATGATTGCGGCAAATAAGCTTGCACCATCCGATAAATGAAACCATTCACAAATCCCTGGAACTAAAATCATCATTCCTACAAGTCCATATACAACCGATGGTATTCCTGCTAATAATCCAATCGCTGCAGTAGCACCACTCTTTATTTTTTTAGGAGCCATCTTTGCTAAATACACAGCAGTAAAAAAACCAATGGGAACACCAATTACAATTGCACCAGCCGTTCCGTAAATACTTGTTAAAATAAATGGTAAAATTCCATATTTTGCAACATCCGAAGTTGATTTCCATTCCTGCCCAAATATAAATTCAAAAAATCCTATCTTTTGTATTGCCGGTATTCCTGAAATAATTAAATAAATCGTAATCAGTAATACACATGCAACAGTTACAAACCCTAATATAAAAAATATTCCATGCATAATTTTCTCTACAAGATGTTTTCTACCATTCATCTAATCCATCCTTTCTCAAAAAAAGGCGACTAGAACCAGTCGCCACACACATTGTTTATTTTGCTGGAACTGCTCCTGCATCTAAAATATAAGATACAGCATCTTTTGAAAGAGCAAAATCAAAGAACTTTTGAGCAGAATCACTTAATTTTTGATCTTTCTTTGTCACAAATATAAATGGTCTTTGTACAACATAACTACCATCTTTAATTGTTTTTTCAGATGGCGATACACCATCTACTTGAACAACTTTCACTTGGTCTTTAATTGCTGCTAAAGAAGCATAACCAATCGCATTTTGATTCTTAGAAACCGTTGTAATCACATCTCCTGTAGATGTTAATTCTTGACGATATTTACATGCATCTTTTGTTTGTGTAATACTTTCAAACCCATCTCTTGTTCCACTTCCTGCTTCTCTACCAATCAAAACAATTTCTGCATCTTTTCCCCCAACTTCTTTCCAATTTTTTATTTTTCCACTAAAAATATCAGAAATATTTTTTAATGTTAAATTTTTTATTGGATTATCTGGATGCATAATGATTGCGATTCCATCATAAGCAAGTATTGTCTCTTTTAATCCACTTTGCTTTTCCTCATCTTTTAATGCACGACTCGAAAGTCCAAGATCACAACGACCTTCTTGAACTGCTTTAATTCCCGTACCAGAACCAGTCGGATTATACGTAAATGTTATTCCATCATTTCTTTTTTCAAATGCTTCACCTAATCCACCAATTACTTTTTCCATTGATGTAGAACCATCTGTCAAAACATTTTTTGTTTCTTTTTTTGAACAACCTACCATAAAGCTAGATACTAACATTCCACATAATACTAATGCGAACAATTTATTTTTTTTCATATTCTTCTCCTCTTCTTTTGACACCTATATCATAAAAAAGAATTGTTAAATTCATATTCTTAAGAATGTAAAATTTATGTAAAGTTTTCAATTTCATATAAATTCTCATAAAAAAAGATTCCTCAATTTAAAAATCAAGAAATCTTAATATTCCACAATCATTTATATTTTTTTAATTGCACTTGAATCTATATTGTTTATCTGTCCAGCCATCTTGTTCAGATTAATATACATGCCACAATTGTGCTATTTCAATAAAAAATACAATTCTATTTATGAATAAAATACATCTATTATTTTAAAAATCGTCTTCTATATCCAAATACAATCATACCTGCGATCATCATAAGTACAATATAAGTAACTTCATTTGTATGAACTCCCGTATGTACAGTATCCTTTGATTGATCATTATTGAGTTCTTCTTTATTTGGTTTATGAATATTAGAGTCTGGTTTATTCATATTTGGTTTTTCAGGATTCATATTTTCTGATTCATTTGCTAAAACGGTAATTTCTAACTCAGCTTTTTTTCCATTTGCAGTTGTTGCGATGATAGTTGCTGTTCCTGCTTTCTTCGCAGTTATTGTTCCATCTTTACTAATTGCAAGTACTTCTGGATTTGTTGTTTCCCACATTACAGTTGGATTTGTTGCATTTGTTGGTTTTACAATTGCTGTTGCTTTTGTGCTTTCTCCTACA
>JAHHST010000043.1 GCA_020025055.1 Longicatena sp. | reverse complement strand
TTCTTTTATCTGAAATCAAATTAATTTATTTTCTTAAGTTAAATCTAATTTCTAATAGAATAAAAATTATATATCAGTATTATTGAAATGTTTAATTTCATACAAAAAAAAGCGAATAATTGCATAGTAGCAATTATTCACCTTTTTATCGTTATTTTTATTCTACATCTTCAGTTTCTTCAACTTCATTGATAGAAACGTCTTGCTCCATGATTTGTTTAACCATATCACTTGTTAATTTTTCTTGTGTAGAGATATATGACATCATTGAATCATCATCTTGATCTGCATTGTTTGCAATACGTTTTTGACGTAATTCTTCTGCTTTTTCAGCAACTAACGCATTCATTGGACGATCTCCTTTACATCCTGTTCCAGCAGGAATTAATTTACCAATAATAACATTTTCTTTAAGTCCAATTAAGTAGTCTTTCTTACCTTTAATTGCAGCATCAGTAAGGACTTTTGTAGTTTCCTGGAATGATGCAGCAGATAAGAATGAATCTGTTTCTACAGAAGCTTTAGAAATACCTAATAATACTGGTTTGAATGTAGCAGGAGTTTTTCCACTTAATAATGCCTGACGGTTGATTTTTGTAATTTCTGTTAATGAAATTTGAACTCCTGGATTTAGTTTAGTGTCGTTTCCTTCTACAACGACAACTTTACGTAGCATTTGACGAATCATAACTTCGATATGTTTATCACTAATTTCGATACCTTGACTAGCATAAACTTTTTTAACTTCTTTTAAGATATAATTCTGTACTTGACGTACACCAGCTACTTTCAATAATTCTTTTGGATCTACTTGACCTTCAGTAATCTTATCTCCAGCTTCCACATGAGTACCAACTTTCATCCATGGACGAAGAGCTTGTGCTAACGTTACTTTATGAAGAATTGTTTCCTTATCATTAGATACAGATACTTCATATCCTGTTTCAATTTGTTTAATTTCAGTAATATCACCTGATATTTGTGCTAATACAGCAACACCTTTTGGACAACGTGCTTCGAATAATTCTTCAACACGAGGAAGACCTTGAGTGATATCTCCACCATCAGCACTAGCAACACCACCAGTATGGAATGTACGCATTGTTAACTGAGTACCTGGTTCACCAATAGATTGTGCTGCCATAATACCAACTGCTTCTCCAACTTCAACATCTTTTCCTGTTGCCATATTACGTCCGTAACATTTTTTACATACACCATAGATTGATTTACATGTAAATGCACTACGGATATACATTCCTTCAATACCAGCATCAACGATTTCTCTAGCGATATTTTCAGTAATGAATTCATCACTTTCAATGATAATTTCACCTGTTTTTGGATTTACAACTTCTTGTTTAGAATAACGACCAACTAAACGATCATAGAATGATTCGATAGTTGTATTTGTTTTACGATCAATAATAGCTTCAACCCAGTATCCTTTATCAGTACCACAATCATCTTGTTTAATGATTACATCTTGTGCAACATCAACTAAACGACGAGTCAAATAACCAGATTCAGCTGTTTTTAAGGCAGTATCTGTTAAACCTTTACGCACACCGTGAGTAGAAATAAAGAACTCAGACACATTTAAACCTTCACGGAAACATGAATAGATAGGAACCTCGATAATGCTTGGAACATATTCACCTTTAGCAGATTTAGATTGTGATGGTTTTGCCATTAATCCACGCATACCTGCTAACTGTGTAAAGTTTGATGTATTACCACGGGCTCCAGAAACGGCCATCATATTAATTGGGTTTTTACGAGGTAAGTTTGCTAATAATTCGCCGGCAATGTCATCTTTAACGTCTGCCCATAATTTATTAAGGTGACGTTCCCATTCTTGCATAGTAAGTTTACCTTTTTTACGTAATGTTTTTAATTGTTCCGCTTTTTCTTTACCATATTCAACGTGGCTTTCTTTATGTGGAGCAACTTCGATATCACTTAATGATACTGTGATACCCGCAACAGTAGAGTACTTAAATCCTAAATCTTTAATTTCATCCAAAATAACAGATGTAGTTTCTGTACCATAACGTTTAAAGATTTCTCCAATAACTTTACCTAAATCTTTTTTCTTAACAGCACCATTAATAGGTAATGCACGAATTGCTTCTTTAACATCTTTTCCCATTTCTAAGAAATATCTTTCTGGAGTAGCTGCAAAGTTTTCTGCACTTACTTCGTTGATAAATGGGAAATCACTTGGGAACATATTGTTGAAAATGATTTTTCCAACTGTAGTTAATAAATATTGTTTATTTTGTTCTTCTGTAAAACATGTTTTCTTTAACACTCTTGCTGGAATAGCTATACGAGTATGCAAATGCACTTGCTCACTTTGATAAGCTAACATAATTTCATTTACACTTCCGTAAACATGTCCTTCGTTATCTCCAAAACGTTTCCATTTTTCAGCTGACTTTGGACAATCAACTGCTGCATAACGTTCTGATTCTTCATAGAATTCTTCTGCTGTTTCTTCCATTGTTAAATAGAAGTTCCCCATAACCATGTCCTGTCCAGGAGTAACGATTGGTTTACCATCTTTTGGACCTAAGATATTATGAGAACCTAACATCATAATTAATGCTTCTGCTCTTGCTTCTTCACTTAATGGAACATGGACTGCCATCTGGTCACCATCAAAGTCGGCATTAAATGCTGGACAAGCTAGAGGGTGTAGACGTAATGCACGTCCTTCAACTAATTTAGGTTTGAATGCTTGAATACCTAAACGGTGTAATGTCGGTGCACGGTTCATTAATACTGGATATCCATCAATTACACTTTCTACAATATCCCAAATACGTGGGTCTTGGCGATCAATTAATTTTTCTGCAGTTTTAGGATTACTTGCAATTTCACGATTTACAATTTCATTAATTACAAAAGGCTTAAATAATTGAATTGCCATTTCACGCGGAATACCACATTGATACATTTTCAAATCTGGACCTACTGCGATTACAGAACGACCAGAGAAGTCAACACGTTTACCTAATAAGTTTTGACGGAAACGTCCTTGTTTACCTTTTAATGAATGTGACAATGATTTTAATGCACGTCCACCTGCACCAGTGATTGGTTTAGAACGACGCCCGTTATCAATTAAAGCATCTACTGCTTCTTGTAACATACGTTTTTCATTTTGTACGATAATAGCTGGAGTTCCTAATTCTAACAATTTCTTTAAACGATTATTACGTGTAATAACACGACGATATAAGTCATTTAAATCGCTTGTTGCAAAACGTCCTCCATCCAATTGTAACATTGGTCTTAAATCTGGTGGTATTACAGGAACTACTGTTAGTACCATCCATTCTGGTTTATTATCAGAATTACGGAATGCTTCAACTGTGTCTAAACGTTTAATTAATTTTTTACGTTTCTCACCTTGTGCATTTTCCAAAGCTTCTTGAATATGTTTATATTCAACTTCTAAATCAACTTCTTTTAATAAAGTTAAAGCAGCTTCGGCACCAGTCTGAGCAGTAAAACTGCCCGGACCGTATAATGCCATGTATTCACGATATTCTTTTTCTGATAAAACTTGTTTATATTCAAGATTTGTATCTTTTGGATCAGTTACAATCCAAGATACGAAATATACAACTTCTTCTAATTGTTTTGGAGTTACATCCAATAACAATGCCATACGGCTTGGAATTCCGCGTAAATACCAAATATGTGCTACTGGAGCTGCTAATTCGATATGACCCATACGTTCTCTTCGAACACTTGATTTTGTAATTTCAACACCACATCGATCACAAACAACACCTTTGTAACGAACTTTTTTATATTTTCCACAGTAACATTCCCAGTCTTTGCTTGGACCAAAAATTCGTTCACAGAATAATCCATCTCTCTCAGGTTTTTGAGAACGATAGTTAATCGTTTCTGGTTTTTTTACTTCCCCGTGACTCCATTCATGAATTCTTTCAGGAGAAGCTAAAGTTACCTGAATTGAGGCAAAATCATTAACACTCATCTACTTACGCCTCCTCTACTTGATCATCATCAAAATCTTCGATGCTATCCTCTTCAAACATTTCATTATCTTCTAATTCAGCATCATCATTTACTTCTTCGATATCTTCTTGACTTACTGTTTGTTCCTCTTGTGTAGGTAAAACAGCTGTTGCTTCGCTACTATCATCATTACTAATATCGACTTCATTTCCATCTTCATCAAGCATCTTCACATCAATTGCAAGAGCCTGTAATTCATGTTTCAATACTCTAAATGATTCAGGAATACCTGGTTCAGGAATATCTTTACCTTTGATAATTGCTTCGTATGTTTTTGTACGCCCAACAATATCATCAGATTTTACAGTTAAAATTTCTTGTAATGTGTGAGCTGCACCATATGCTTCAAGTGCCCAAACTTCCATTTCTCCAAATCTCTGTCCACCGTTTTGTGCTTTACCACCTAATGGTTGTTGAGTTACTAATGAGTAAGGACCTGTAGCACGCGCATGTAATTTATCGTCAACCATGTGGGCTAACTTAATCATATACATTACACCAACAGATATACGTTCATCAAATGGTTCCCCAGTACGTCCATCATAAAGAACTTGTTTACCATCTGAAGTCATATTTGCTTCTTTCATGATATCACTTAATTCTTGATTATCGATACCATCGAATACTGGAGTAGAGAATTTAACACCTAATTTTTTAGCTGCATAACCTAAGTGAACTTCCAATACCTGTCCAATGTTCATACGAGAAGGTACACCGAATGGATTTAACATAATATCGATTGGAGTTCCATCTGGCATATATGGCATATCTTCCACTGGTAAAATTTTGGAGATAACACCTTTGTTACCGTGACGACCAGCCATTTTATCCCCTTCAGAAATTTTACGTTTCTGAACGATATATACTTTTACAGTTTCATTTACTCCTGGTGGTAATTCATGTCCTTCACTTCGTTTGAATATACGAATTGAATGAACAATACCTGCACCACCATGAGGTACTTTTAATGAATTATCGCGTACTTCACGTGATTTTTCACCAAAGATTGCAAGCAATAATTTTTCTTCTGGAGAAATTTCACTTTGTCCTTTTGGTGTAACTTTACCTACTAAGATATCTCCTTCACGAACTTCAGCACCAACCATGATAATACCACGATTATCTAAGTTACGGCATGCTGCTTCGCTTACATTTGGAATATCTCTTGTAATTTCTTCAGGTCCAAGTTTTGTTTCACGGCAATCAATATCATATTCTTCAATATGAATTGAAGTGTACACATCATCACGAACTAAACGTTCACTCATAATAATTGCATCTTCATAGTTATAACCATACCAAGTCATATATGCAATTGTAACATTTTGTCCAAGTGCTAATTCACCTTTTTCCATTGAAGGTCCATCTGCTAAGATATCCCCTTTATCAATACGTTCACCTTTTTTAACAATTGGACTTTGGTTAATGTTAGTACCGTTATTTGAACGTTGGAATTTACGTAAACGATATTCATGACGTTGTCCATCATCACCATTTACAACAATACGTTGAGAATCTACATATTCTACATATCCATCTTCTTTAGCTACAACACCAACACCAGAATCTTTTGCGATTTTATATTCGATACCTGTTCCAACATAAGGTGAATGTGGTTGTAATAAAGGTACCGCTTGACGTTGCATGTTGGCACCCATTAAGGCACGAGAAGCATCGTCATTTTCTAGGAATGGGACACAGGCAGTGGCAACAGATACAATCTGTTTTGGAGAAACGTCGGCAAGTTCTACTTCTTCGCGTTTAGCGATAATTGTTTCACCAGCTTTACGAGCTACGACATTATCGTGAATTAATCTTCCTCCAACAACCTCGTTGGCCTGAGCAATTACATAATCTGCTTCTTCATCAGCTGATAAATAAATTGCTTCATCTTCTACAGTTCCATCTTTATTTACAATACGATAAGGAGTTTGAATAAATCCATATTCATTAATTTTTCCATAAGAAGTTAAGTTTGAAATCAACCCGATATTTGGTCCTTCAGGAGTTTCAATTGGACAAATACGACCATAGTGAGAACTATGAACATCACGTACTTCAAATCCAGCACGGTCTCTTGTTAAACCACCAGGTCCTAATGCAGAAATACGACGTTTATTTGTTAATTCAGCAAGAGGGTTTTGTTGATCCATGAACTGTGATAATTGAGAACTAGAGAAGAACTCTTTAATAGCAGCAGTCAATGGACGAATATTTGTTAATTTTTTAGGAGTTAAAGTAGCTGTTTCAGCAATTGACATACGCTCTTTAACAACACGTTCCATACGGCTTAAACCAATGCGGAATTGATTTTGAATTAATTCTCCAACAGAACGAATACGACGGTTTCCTAACATATCAATATCGTCTGTTTCTCCAACATTTTCCATAACATTTAAGTTATAAGCATATAATGCATACATGTCAGAAATTGTAATTGTATGTTTATTCGCATATGGGTCATTACCAATAATTCTTACAACATTATCGTCTTCAGCACGAATTAAAATTTCTTGTACTGCAGCACCTACTAACCATGCATATAATGATTCATTTTCTGCACGATTACGTAATTCTTCTTGATCATTAGCAGATAAATCATCTAATTTATGGCGAGGAATATATCCATCTGTAAAATAATCCCCTTCAGCGTTTTCAACATCGTTTCCTTGTGCATCTGTAATACGTCCAATAGCATACATACGTTGTCCATAATTTAAAACAGCATTTGTATTTTTACCATCTAATGCAACTTTAGTAGCGATAATTCCACCATGTACAAAGATAGTTTCACATTCTTTAACGATTACTTCAACATCTTGTTCAGTTAAAACTGTACCTTCGTATAAAGTACGATCTTCTAATTCAAGATCTTCAGCTAGCACACGTCCAACTAATCCTAAATTATTACTTGCAGGCACTTCAACTTTATCTGGGTGGTTAAATAATGGATTAAATGGGAAAGCATGTACGTACATACCTTTTTCTAATTCTGCACGTAAAATGTTTCTTTCATCACGATGAATCATCGTACCACTTGGCATAAATACACTACCATCAGTTGATAAAATATCCATTGCTAAGCGATGTCCATTCACACGATTAATCGCATTTAATTTACCACGTAATTTAAATCTTCCCGCTTTTGTTAAATCATAGCGACGAGGATCAAAGAATTTTGCGTTCATTAATGAAATAGATCCATCTAAAGTTGGAATTTCATCTGAACGTTGGTTTTCATAAATTGATAGCAACGCTTCTTGTGTTGTTTTTACTTTATCTTGTAATAAAGTATTTTCGATTTCTTCGTATTTACCGAAGAAAGATGCATATAATGTAAGGTAAAGATTCATAAACTCACGATTTTCATCATCTTGAGCTATATCCTCTACAACTTCTCTTCCCATTGCTTTTAAGAATGTTTTGATTTGTGTAGTGTCATATGGATCTTCACTGTAATCTAAGTCGACAGACATACCAACAGCTTTAAATAAAACTGTTGAAAGCATTTTACGTTTACGGTCAATGCTCATATTTAAAACACGTCCTGTAGACGCTTTTTTCAATTCTGTCATATATTCTAACCAAGTACCACGGCTTGGAATTAATTCACAGTTATAAGAAACTCGTCCTGTTTTTTCATCATATCCAGTAGCAAAATAAGCACCTGGAGAACGAACGATTTGTGATACAATTACACGTTCTGCTCCATTAATGATGAATGTTCCTGTTTCTGTCATCAATGGGAATTCTCCTAAGAAAACATCTTCCCATTTATTAATTACTTCACCCGTAGTGTTGTCTGTAATTTCAAGTTCCATGCGAGCTTTCAATGGTGCTGCATAATTGCATTCACGATACATTGATTCCTCTGCATTGTACTTAGGTTCACCGAATTCATATCCTGCAAACTTAAGTTTAATATTTCCTCCATAGTTTTGAATTGGATAAATTTCATTAAAAACTTCCCCAATTCCTTCGTTCTTAAACCACTCAAAAGAATCTGTTTGGATTTCGACTAAGTTAGGTAATTCTAAATTTCCACTAACTTTTGAGTAATCACGACGCTCTGCCTTTTTACCGGAAGCGACAATACGATAAGGCTGTTTTTTGTCCATGTACGCCATCCTTTCTACAAGTTTTTATACCAAAATTAGAATAAAAAAACTATTTTATTTTTTTAGTATTTTGCAATTTACTATAATATCAATGGTTTGTCAAATTGTCAATGCTTTTTTGGATTTTAGGATAAAATATCCCTTTTCTTTATGAATTATCTCGCAATTTCCGAAAATTTCTTTAATTTTATCAACTGCACTCAATGCTCCTTGTTGCTTTCGGATTACAACCCAAAGAGTTCCTCCATCTTTTAAATGATCATACGCTTTTTCAAAGATTTCATATATAATTTTCTTACCAGCACGTATCGGTGGATTCGTTATAATATCAGTGTAGTTGTTTCTAGTTACCTGCGCATATACATCAGATTCATGTATGTTCACATCAACATGATTCGCTTTAGCATTCAACTTTGCTAATTCAATAGCACGTGGATTTACATCCACCATTTCTACATTCGCATCTGGATATGTATGTTTTAATATGATGCCAATTGGTCCATATCCACAGCCAACATCAAGAATGTCGTTTTGTAATTCTTCTTTATTTAACAGTGTGTTTAGTAGAACTTGTGTCCCAAAATCAACTCCACCTTTTGAGAAAACTCCATTATCCGTAGTGAAAGTATAATTAAAACACCAAAACCGGAAAGAGATTTCCTTCCGGTTTTCTGCTAAATGACGATTATCTGTAAAATAATGATTCATCGTTATCCCGCCTTTAATGTGACAAAAAGCCCGAAGGCTTTTTGTAAGTTATAAATTTTTTAAAAAGTTAATTATTTAACTTCTACAGTAGCTCCAGCTTCCATTAATTTAGCTTTGATATCTTCAGCTTCTTCTGGGCTTACGTTTTCTTTGATTACGCTAGGTGTTTTATCGCAGATACCTTTAGCATCTACTAATCCTAATCCAGTGATTTCACGAACAACTTTGATAACTTTAACTTTTGTAGCTCCTACGTCAGTTAATGTTACAGTTACTTCGCTTGGTCCTGCATTTTCAGCATCTGCAGCTACAGCAGCTACAGCTACTGGAGCAGCAGCAGTTACGTCGAATTTTTCTTCGATTGCTTTTACTAATTCATTAAGTTCTAAGATTGTAGCTTCTTCTAAATAAGCTAAGATGTCTTCTTGGTTTAATTTTGCCATTTTATTTTTCCTCCTATTAAGTACGCTGCATTAATTAAGCAGCAGCTTCTTCAGTGTCAGCTGCTGGAGCTGCACCTTCCTCGTTTTTGTCTGCAACAGCCTTAACAGCACATGCGAATTGACGTACTGGTGCTTGTAAGCAGCTTAATAACATTGATAACATACCTTCGCGGTTTGGTAATGCTGATAATTCTTTGATTGTTTCAACACTAACAACTTTACCTTCAACAATTCCGCTTTTTAATACTAAATTTTCGTGATCTTTAGCAAATTTTGCTAAAACGCGAGCAGGGGCAACTGCGTCTTTACCAAATGCAATTGCGTTTGGTCCTGTTAAATCTTTAACTAATTCGCTTGCTCCAACTTCTTCAGCAGCACGTTGGCTTAATGAGTTTTTATAAACTTTTAATTCAACGCCTTCTTTACGAAGTTCTCTACGCAATTCTGTTACTTCTGCAACGCTCAATCCACGGTATTCAACAACAACTGATGAATCTGATTCTTTCATTTTTTGTGAAATTTCAGATACAACTGCTTTTTTGCTATCGATAATTGCCTGATTCATGAACTTTACACCTCCTGATTTATATGTAACAATATACCCTTCAAGAGAGATATAAAACACCCGCAGACATGCTACGGGTGAAAGTTTTATAGTACTTGCTTTCTACCTCGGTAACATAATTAAGCATAATGCCGTTACTGTCTATGGTATATTGATAACATCGTTATTTTAAACTTTGTTTAAAAGTTTGTCAACCTTATTTTACGATTTCTACATGGATTCCAGGACCCATTGTAGTTGATAATACAAGGTTTTTAATATATGCACCTTTTACTGCAGCTGGACGAGCTTTAGCAATAGTTTTGTAGATTGCGTTGAAGTTATCAGCTAATTGTTCTTCAGTAAAGCTTACTTTACCGATCATTAAGTTGATGTTTCCTTCTTTGTCTACACGATATTCAACTTTACCTTTTTTGATATCTTCAACAGCTTTTGCAACATCCATTGTAACTGTACCTGTTTTAGGGTTAGGCATTAATCCTTTAGGTCCTAAAATACGTCCTAATTTTCCTAATTCACCCATCATGTTAGGTGTAGCTACGATTACATCAAAATCGAACCATCCTTTTTTGATGTCTTCTAATAATTCAGTTCCACCAACAAAATCTGCTCCAGCATCTTTTGCTTCTTGTTCTTTAGGTCCTTGAGTAATAACACAAACTTTTTGTGTTTTTCCTGTACCATGAGGTAGAACCATTGCACCACGAATTTGCTGATCAGCATGACGTGGGTCAACATTTAATTTAAAGCTAACTTCAACTGATGCGTCGAATTTAGCAGTATTTGTTTCTTTTGCTAATTTAACAGCTTCTGCTACTGAATAAGATTTTGTGCGATCGATCTTTTTAGCAGCTTCTGTATATTTTTTTCCAAATTTTGCCATAATTACTTACCTTTCGCCTTTCTTATCCTTCAAAACCTTCAACTTTGATACCCATGTTTCTAGCAGTACCTGCAACAATACGCATAGCTGCTTCAACATCGTTAGCATTTAAGTCAGGCATTTTGTATTCTGCGATTTCACGCAATTGATCAACTGTGATAGTACCAGAAACTACTTTTTGGTCTCCACTAGCTTTTTTAACTCCAGCAGCTTTTTTTAATAAGTTTGCAGCTGGTGTTGTTTTTAATACGAAATCAAAACTTTTGTCTTCGTATGCAGTAATAATAACTGGCACCATATCTCCATTACGGTCTCTTGTAGCATCGTTGAATGCTGAACAGAACTGTGGCATGTTGATTCCGGCAGATGCCAATGCTGGTCCCGGTCTAGCTCCTCCTGCTGGGAACTGAAGTTTACAAATTTTTGCAACTTTTTTGCTCATAAGACACACCTCCTATAATTTTGTTGTCTCATGCAGTGGTTTTTAGAAGGGTTGCACCTTCTCCCACGCACTTTAAAATACCACATTTGTGGCACTTTTTCATTTTAATACGTTTTATTTATAAATGCAAGCTTTTTTATATTTTTTTATAATTCAAATTATTTGTTTTGCAAATTACATATTTTCTGCATACGTAAATCCTTCGCCATGCACTTCATTAACATCATTAACAATCACAAAAGCTTCTGGATCAACACGTGAAACTACACGGTCCAAAAGAGGAAATTGTTTTTTCATAATTACCATCATGATTACTGGCTTCTTTTCTCTTGTATATCCACCTTCTGCATTAAGAATTGTTGCTCCACGATTAATATTCTTATATATTTCATCAATTAATTCTTCATATTTTTCAGATATAATCATAACATTTTTTGCTTCTTGACTACCTAAAGTCAATACTTTGTCTATAACTTTTCCACATACGCATACTGATACTAGCCCTATCATAGCTGCTTCGACTCCATATGTACTTGCTCCTAGCAACACAGTTGCCCCGTCAATACACATAACCAGAGTTGGCAGTGGAATATTTGTATATTTATTAATTACTAGTGGTGGAATATCCATTCCTCCTGTACTAGCACCCACACTATAAACAAGGCCAATTCCTACTCCAATACAAATTCCTGCATATATACTCGCAAGAAGAGCGTTGTCCGTAATATGTACTCCTTTAGCTAATTGTTCAAACATCACAATAAATACAGGATAAATAATTGTACTTAATATTGTTTTTAATGCAAACGATTTTCCTAAAACAAGAGCTCCAACAATAAATAACGCTATCGTCAAAAAGTTTATAACTAAGGTTGGTGGCAAGTGAAAAATTGGTTGTAATGCAACTGAAATACCTGCTACTCCTCCTGACAAAATGTTCAATGGTAAAACAAAGAAATTAACACCCACTGAAATAATTAAATTTCCTAAAATGACCATCACTATATCTTTTATTTTATTCACAAATTCTTTTTTCATAGCATCATATCTCCTCTTACTCCTATGTATTATATCACTTATCTTA
>JAHHST010000042.1 GCA_020025055.1 Longicatena sp. | reverse complement strand
CTTTTCTATTAAGTGAACATTTTTATTTTCGTAAAATTGTGGTATCATAATAATGGTTGAGTGTGAGAATAGAGGAAATTAAATGAGTAAATTTACAAATAAATTAAATATAATAGCAACGTATGTAGTATCTGTATCCATTATTATCATATTATTGGTTACAAGTATTGGACATAATTGTTTTCATAGAGATTTATATCAACAACAATATGAAAAATTAAATACATCCCAAGAACTTGGAGTTACTAAAAAAGATTTGAATTTAGTGACGGATGTATTATTGGATTATTTAGAGGATCATAGAAATAATATTAAGGTTAAAATCACAATTCAAGGAAAACTTCAAAATGCATTTAACATAAAGGAAGAAGCACACATGGAAGATGTAAAAAGACTTTATCATTTTGCATTAGTAATAAGAAATGTGGCTTTTGTGTTATTGATTTTAAGCCTTATTTTATTGTTTAGTCGTTTGAAAAAGTCAACTTGGACAGAATTAAGTATAAGTTATATTAAAACATCGATTATCTTTATAATGTTTTTTGGAATGTTAGCAATCTGGGCATATGCTGATTTTGATGCATTTTGGACAATGTTCCACAAAGTGTTATTTAGAAATGATTTATGGTTATTAGATCCTGCAAAAGATTTTATGATTCATTTATTCCCAGAAGCTTTTTTTGGAAAGCTTGTTAAAAATATTGTAATTATGTTTATGGGAGGCGTTTTGGGGATTTTTGCAGTAAGCTATGTCTATTTACGTCATCAATTAAAGATGTTTCAAAAAGAGGATGGATTAAATTAAGATGAATAAGAAATTAATTTTAGCAAGTGCATCTCCAAGAAGACAAGAATTAATGAAAGATGTTGGTTACCCATTTATAAGTATTGCTTCTAATGCAACTGAAAAAGTAGATACTCAATTACCAATAGCTTTTGCAATTGAACAAATCGCATTGAGCAAGGCAGAAGACATTTCTATGACGCATCAAGAAGATGTTGTTATTGGATGTGATACGATGGTTGTTTTAAATGAAATTCCATTAGGAAAACCAAAAAGTAAAGAGGACGCAAGACAAATGCTTGCAAACTTAAGTGGAAAAACACATCAAGTGATTACGGGTGTAGCAATATTATATGAAGATCAAAAAATTCTATTTCATGAAGTAACGAATGTTACATTCTATGATTTAGATGATTATTTAATTGATACTTATATAAAAACTGGAGAATCTATGGATAAAGCAGGATCTTATGGAATACAAGGTTATGGAAAAATCTTAGTAAAGGAAATTCAAGGAGATTATTTTAATGTTGTTGGATTGCCTGTAGCAAGATTATATAGAGAACTAAAAAGCATTTTAGAAGAAAATAATTAATTTTATACTTGAATAGTGAAAAAAGATGGATTTTATTGTGTTATGTTTAAAACAATAAAATTCATCTTTATTCTTTGATGATGATTCCTAATAATTTTGCCATATGGATTGCTTGAAGAGAATTCATAGTGACTCCTTTTAATAAATCTTGAGTAACTCCAATGCCATCAATTGTGCAAGAAGAAAAATCAAGTTGATTAAGATTTGTATTATAAAATTCACTTTCATTAAGATTGCAGTCTAAGAAAACAGTATTTTTATAGTTGCATTGAATATGGCATGAACTTTCTAGATTACTGTTTTTGAATATTGTTTGTTGAATTCTACTACCACTTATATTAGCGTAACGAGCATTACAGTTTAATAATTGCATATTTTTTATCACATTGTCGATGAATTGGATTCCCATGGCTCTACAATTATCGAAGAGTGTTCTATGGATTGCTCCGTCACTAAAAGTGACATTTGTGAATTCGCAATTTTCGAATATAACATCAATCATATCAATGTTTTCAAATGTACAATTTTCAAAATGAACATTTTTAAAATACACACAGTTTAAATGAAAGTTTGGAATCGTTATATGATCAATATTAATATGGGAGAATAAAGTATGTTCAAGATAAGAATCATCATCAATTGATTGTATGAAATTATTAGATGTAGATAGAAAATCAGGAATATGTGGTTGTTCAAATTTCATAATTAATCCTCCTGTAATTGATGATAGTATAACATATATCATTACATATATAAGGTAAAAAGAGTAGAATATGAAAAACTCTACGGTAAGTTCGTGTTATTTTTAAAGGCAATATAATAAAATTTCGTTATAGGAGGTTATCATATGGATCAAATAAAAATAGGAAAATTTATAAAACAATGTCGCAAAGAAAAACATATGACACAGGCTGAATTTGCGGAAATATTGGGTGTTTCTGATCGAACTGTTAGTAAATGGGAAACAGGAAGAGGAATGCCCGATATTTCTTTATTCGAATCTATTTGTGAAACATTGAATGTTACTATAAATGAGTTTTTAAGTGGAGAAAGAATTCAAGAAAATCATGTACAAGATTTTGAGGAAAATATACTTTCAACAATACATTATACAAATAAAAAGCTATATGAAAAAGATAAATACTATGGTATGTGCTTTATTATATTAGGTATTTTAATGTGTTTTCTTTCTATTATTTGTGTAGATGAAAAAGGATGTATTTATGTAATGGTTGGAAGTGTTATGTCTAGTATTGGAGTCTTTAGGTTGCTAAAGGGAAAAAAAAGAAAAGTTTTATGCACGATTTTATATTTTATTGTTTCTGTAATTTTCTGTATTGGAATCGATTATTCGTTAGTAAAAGAGAATCCTAGAATACCTTCTTATATTATAAATATAAAAGAAAAAGATAATACGATAATGTATCAAGCACCGTTTTATAATGTATATAGAATAAATCCAAATACGAATCAGGAATATTTTGTTTTTGATTCTAAACATCAATATTCTATGGATTCCATCCCTAAATCTCCATTTAATCGTGAATTAAGTGGATTTAAACAAATAAAAAATTATGAAAATAAGTATATTGGAAATAATAGTAATGATGCACAATTAATTAATGCATTACCTTTGTCAGAATATGGATATGTGTTTGAAATTAAAGAGGATCAAAATTTAGAATTGTTCATTAATTATCATATAAGTGATTGGTATGTGAACGATTCGGCATATGTTTATAAAAGTTTACTTTATAATTCAGTATCTATTTTTATGTTAATTGATAATGTAGAATATATTACCTATCGATTTACAGGTAGTACGTATCGCATAAGTCGTAGTGCTATAGAAAATAAATATCCACATTATTATGAATTAAGGAGGAACAATCAGTTAAATGAGACAAATTTTAATAGGTATGTTGAAAATAAAATGAATGATGAATCTTTTGTGAAAGAACAATGGGAAAACTTATTTCAAAAGAAATACGAGTAGAAATAAAATACTTTTTTACAATAGCTGAATATACGGTATACCTTGCTTTTAGAGTACGAGTCTTCTATAATTAATGATACAATAGTTATATAGGAAGAAAGGATTCGCATGGAACAAGAAATTATAGTAGCAATTGCAAAATCATTAAATATTAAAGAACATCAAGTAAAGAGTACATTGGAGTTGTTAGAACAAGGAAATACAGTTCCTTTTATTGCTAGATATCGTAAAGAAATGACAAATGGATTAGACGAAGAACAAATTCGTGTGATTCAAGAAAATTATGCATATCAACAAAATTTAAAAAAACGTAAAGAAGATGTAGAAAGATTAATTGAACAACAAGGAAAATTAACAGATGAAATAAAAAAACAAATTGCGTTATGTGATAAATTATCAGCTGTAGAAGATATTTATCGACCATATCAACAAAAACGGAAAACAAGAGCAACAGATGCTCAGGCAAAGGGTCTTGCACCACTTGCGGACTGGATGCTTACATTACCAAAAAATGGAAGTGTTGAAGAAGAAGCAAAAAAATATCTTAAGGATGATGTAAAAACAATAGAAGAAGCAATCCAGGGAGCAAAAGATATCATTGCAGAAAAAGCAAGTGACGATGCTGAAATTCGTAAACGTATTCGTAATAGTATGGAAAAATATGGTCAAATTATTACGAAAGAGAAAAAGAAACACGAAGATGTGAAGAAAATTTATAAAAACTATTATGACTATCATGAAAGATTATCTACGTTAGCAAGTCATCGTATTATGGCGATTGATCGTGCAGAAAAAGAAAAAGTGATTCAAGTAAATATTTCTTTTGATGAAGAGTATCAATTAAATTGGGCTATTTCAAAATTTACAAAAAAACGTAATAGTATTGCAACTCCTTATATTGAAGAGGCAGTTGCTGATGGATTGAAGAGATTAGCATTTCCTAGTGTTGAAAGAGAGATTCGCTCGGAATTGAGTGAAAAAGCACATGAACAATCGATTGATGTATTTTCTATGAATTTAGAAAAATTATTACTTCAACCACCAATGAAGAATAAAATGATTTTAGGTTTTGATCCAGCATTTCGTACAGGTTGTAAGTTAGCTGTTATTGATGAAACAGGAAAATTATTAAAGATTAGTGTTATTTATCCACATCAACCAAATGCAAAAATAAAAGAAGCAGAGGGAATTATGTTAGATTTGTTGAAAACATATCCTATTCAAATTATTGCGATTGGGAATGGAACAGCAAGTCGAGAGAGTGAGGCATTTGTTGCTGGATTAATTCGTAAATATCATTTAGATGTTGCTTATACAATCGTAAGTGAAGCTGGAGCTTCTGTATATTCCGCAAGTAAACTTGCTCGTGAAGAATTTCCTGATTTGCAGGTAGAACAGCGTTCAGCAATTTCTATTGCACGAAGAGTGATTGATCCACTTGCTGAATTAATTAAAATTGATCCTCAATCGATTGGTGTAGGGCAATATCAACATGATTTACCTACCAAACGTTTAAAAGAACGTTTAGATTTCGTAGTTGCAAAAGCAGTTAATCGTGTTGGGGTAAATGTGAATACAGCAAGTTGCGAATTGTTAAAAAATGTATCAGGGTTAACTAGTGCAACAGCAAAGTCGATTGTTGCATATCGTGAAGAACATGGAGAAATTAAAAATCGTAAAGAGTTGAAGAAGATTCCTAAAGTTGGAGCAAAATCATTTGAACAAGCAGCGGGTTTCTTACGAATTGAGGATGGTAGTGAACCATTAGATCGTACATCTATCCACCCGGAAAGTTATGATTTAGTAAATCAAATTTTGGAAAAATATCATGTAGGTGTAAAAGATATGGGTAGTGAGAATATAAAAGAAATATTTAAGGGAATTTCTATTGAAAGTCTTGCGAATGAATTACACTCTGATATATATACGATACAGGATATTATGGATGCTTTAGAATCACCTTTAAGAGATTATCGTGATCAATATGATGCGCCAATGTTACGTAGCGACGTCTTAGAATTAGAAGATTTGCATATAGGTGATCAGCTAGAAGGTGTTGTGCGAAATGTTGTGGATTTTGGAGCATTTGTTGATATTGGATTACATGAAGATGGATTGGTACATATCTCAAAAATGAGAAGGCAAAGAGTCACACATCCAAGTGAAGTAGTATCTGTAGGTGACGTTGTAAAAGTATGGGTATATAATATTGATATGGAAAAAGAAAAGGTACAATTAAGTCTTTTACCATTAAATTGTGAAAAAAATTAATTTTTTAGCAAGAATGTAGAAAAAACATTGATTTTTTTATAAATATGCATTATACTACGAAAGTTGTAGAACTTTTTAATTTCCTATCTTTTAAAAAGATGAAATTATGATATGATAGACATGGCGATGATGAAGGAGGACTATGGAATGTCAGAATTAGCAGTCTTAAAAAGACACACAAACAATATCCGTAAAAATATTGTGAAAATGGTAACTGAAGCAGGCTCAGGACATCCTGGAGGAAGCTTATCTTCTGTTGAAATTGTAACAGCAATTTATTTTACACAAATGAATATTAATCAAGATAATTTAGCTAGTAATAAACGTGATCGTTTTGTTCTTTCAAAAGGTCATGCTGCTCCATTATTATATGCAGTATTAGCTGAAAAAAGTTTTTTAGAAGAAGAAGAATTATTAACTTTACGTAAGTTAGGTTCACGCTTGCAAGGACATCCAAGTATGAATTTATTACCAGGTGTCGATATGTCGACAGGTTCTTTAGGACAAGGAATCTCTTGTGCTGTTGGTATGGCATTATCTAATAAATATCATGGTTTACCTTATCGTGTTTATACTGTATTAGGAGATGGGGAATGTCAAGAAGGAGAAGTTTGGGAAGCTGCAATGTCTGCTGCTCATTACAATCTAGATAACTTAGTTGCAGTTGTTGATTTTAATGGATTACAAATTGATGGTAAAGTTAGTGATGTAATGAATCCAGCTCCTTTTGAAGATAAATTTAAAGCTTTTGGATGGAATGTATTAACTGTTGAAAATGGAAACGATATTGAACAAGTGATAAAAGCTTTAGAAAGTGCAAAAACAATGACAGGAAAACCGACTGCAATCATAGCAAATACTGTAAAAGGTAAAGGGGTTTCCTTCATGGAAGATAAAGCAGGTTGGCATGGTGTTGCACCAAGTGTTGAAGAATGTCAACAAGCTTTAAAAGAATTGGAGGGAAATGAATAATGAAAATTGCTACTCGTCAAGCATATGGAAAAACGTTAGCTGCTTTAGCAGAAGAAAACGAAAATATTATTGTTTTAGATGCAGACCTTTCTGGTTCAACAAAATCAGGAGATGTAAAGAAAGTACGTCCAAATCAACATTATAATATGGGAATTGCTGAAGGAAATATGATGGGAGTTGCTGCTGGTCTTGCAGCAAGTGGAAATACTGTATTTGCATCTAGTTTTGCAATGTTTGCAACAGGTAGAGCATATGAACAAATTCGTAACTCTATTGGATATCCTAGATTAAATGTGAAAATTTGTGCATCTCATGCTGGATTAACAGTAGGTGCAGATGGTGCAAGTCACCAATGTATAGAAGATTTATCATTGATGCGTGGAATTCCAGGAATGACAGTAATTTGTCCAGCAGATGCTAAGGAAACTGAAAAAGCAATTCGTGCAGTTGCAGCATATGAAGGACCTTGTTATGTACGTTTAGGTAGAAGTGCTGTGGAAACTGTATATGATGATAATTTAGAATATGAAATTGGAAAAGGTAATGTTGTTCGTCAAGGAAAAGATGTTGCCATCATTGCATGTGGTATTATGGTTGAATCTGCTTTAAAAGCTTATGATGAATTAAAAGAAAAAGGTTATAATGTAACTGTTGTAGATATGCATACGATTAAACCTATTGATAAAGAGTTGTTAGTAGAATTAGCAAAAACACATGATTTATTTGTTACTTGCGAAGAACACAGTGTTGTTGGTGGTTTAGGAAGTGCAGTAGCTGAAACATTAAGCAAATATGCTCCAAGAAAAGTAAAAATGATTGGTGTTCAAGATGTGTTTGGAGAAAGTGGAAATCCAGATGAATTACTTGAAAAATATGGCTTAACAGCAAAAGATATTGTAAATGCAGTTTTAGAAAAATAATATAGAAACCGATGTTAGGTAAAACTAATATCGGTTTTTTGTATGCTTTATAAATTTTTGTATAAGCATCTATACACACATATATGAAAAATAATTATGTAACTATGAAAATAAAGATATTAGGAAATATTGAGATGTTAAAGTTAAGTTAGATATGTTAAAATAAAATGCATTAGAAAGAAGGAATGAAGATGCTTTTAATAAAAAATGGATATATTAAACCTATGGTTGGACCTGATTTAGAATGTGGATGTGTGCTTATTGGTGATAATGGAAAAATTGTTGAAGTCGGTCAAAATATTTCTGTACCCGAAGGAACAGAAGTAATTGATGCGCAAGGAAAGCTTGTTACACCAGGTTGTGTTGAGGCACACTGTCATATCGGGTTAGATAATGAAGGAAATGGATGGGAAGGAAACGATTATAATGAAATCGTTGATCCTTTAACACCGGAGATGCGAGCTATAGACTCTATTTATCCTATGGATGAGGCTTTTGGGCTAGCATTACAAGGAGGTGTTACAACTGCTTGTACAGGTCCTGGAAGTGCGAATGTTGTAGGAGGCACATTTGCTGCCATTAAACTTGCTGGAAAACGTGTAGATAAAATGATTGTAAAAGCTCCGTTGGCAATGAAGTGTGCTTTTGGAGAGAACCCAAAAAGATGTTATGGTCAGAATGCTAAAAAAAGTCCAATGACACGTATGGGGATAGCAGCTTTATTACGAGAATTACTTTTTAAATCTCGTCGTTATTTAGAAGACAAAGAGTCTGGTAAAAATCCAGCATTTGATATGAAATTGGAGTCTATGATTCCTGTAATGAAAAAAGAAATACCTTTAAAGGTTCATGCACATCGTTCTGATGATATTTTAACAGCGATTCGTATTGCAAAAGAATTTGGATTACAATTAACGTTGGATCATTGCACAGATGGTACATGTATTGCGGATGAATTGGCAGAAGAAGGAGTTTGTGCTTTTGTTGGTCCAACGTTAGGTGGTAAATCTAAAATTGAATTACAAAATAAGAGTTTTGAAACTCCGGCCGTTTTACATAAGGCAGGTGTTCCAATTAGTATTATTACAGATGCGCCAGTCATTCCTTTACAATATCTTCCAATGTGTGCAGGTCTTGCAGCTAATGCAGGTCTTGAAATGGAAGAAGCTTGGCATGCCATCACAATTAATCCAGCAGTCCAAACTGGTATCGGTGATCGTGTCGGTAGTTTAGAACCTGGAAAAGATGGAGATGTTGTTATATGGAATGCAGATCCTCTAACTACAATTGGTGGAGATGCATATATGACAATTGTAGAGGGAAAAATTGTTTATAAAAAAAATTAGTAATAAAATATATTTATCGTAGTGATATTATTAATTAATAATGTTTACGATCAAATAATTAAAAATTTTAAAGTGTAGGTAGAAAATTTATACTAATCATTTCGTTAGGATAAAGCTGTCAACCTATGCTTTTTTATTATAAATGTAAGAATTTATATAAAACTAGAATGCAGTCAATAAGTATAAATTTATTTTGAAAAAGTAAAAAAACAATGTTAAAATAAATCCTTAGAAAAGAAAGATTTGAGGGATTATATGAATGCAAGAACAGATTTATTGAAGGGGAATATATTACATGCGTTGATTATGTTGTCGTTACCAATTATGGCTACATCGTTATTACAAATGGCTTATAATATGACAGATATGATATGGATTGGAAAAATGGGGAGTAATTCTGTTGCGGCAGTTGGTGCGGCAGGAATGTTTGTGAATTTAGCAAATGGGGTATGTGCTTTTTTACGTGTTGGTGGACAAGTAAATGTTGCACATGCATATGGTGCAAATCAAAAAGAAAAGGCTGCTCGTTATGCTTGTAATGCATTACAAATGGGAGTTTTATTATCCATCGTTTATGGAGTTATAGTTTGTTTATGTAAAGAAGGGTTGATTGGTTTTTTTAAATTTACGAATTCTCAAGTTATTGGTGAAGCGCAAACATATTTATTTATTATGGGTGCTTTTATTATTTTTAACTTTATAAATCCTATATGTACAGCACTTATAACAGCTACTGGAAATAGTAAAACTCCATTTAAAATTAGTACGATTGGCTTATTGATTAATCTTGTTTTAGACCCTGTTTTAATTTTTGGAATTGGTGGTATTCCCAAAATGGGAGTGTTAGGTGCAGCGGTTGCAACTGTTTTTGCACAGTTTATAGTTTGTTTATTATATATGAATTATATGAAAAAAGATGAACAAGTGTTTAGTAAAATGCATTTTTTTAGACCTCTTGAAAAAGATATATTATTGTCGATTACCAAAATAGGTATGCCTGCGTCTATTCAAGGAATTATGTTTACAGGTATTTCTATGACCATAGGAAGAATTATTGCTACATGGGGAGAAATGGCGATTGCAGTACAAAAAGTAGGAATTCAAGTAGAATCAATTTCTTATATGGCAGCTGATGGATTTGCTGCTGCTACAAGTTCTTTTATTGCACAGAATTATGGTGCAAAGCAATATCATCGTTCAAAAGAAGGGTATCTTACAGCTTTAAAGGTAATGATGGCATGGGGAGTTTTCACAACATGTATATTGGTATTTTTACCAGCACCGATATTTAAAATCTTTATCAATGAAGCAGAGATTATTCCTTTAGGAGTTGATTATTTACGTATTCTTGGCTATTCACAATTTTTTATGTGTATAGAAATTTTAACTTCAGGAGCATTTTCTGCTTATGGAAAAACATTACCTCCATCAATTGTTAGTATTGTATTTACTGCAATGCGTATACCGATGGCACTTCTATTAGGAAACACGGTATTACAATTAAATGGAGTTTGGTGGAGTATTAGTTTGTCATCTGTATTTAAAGGGGTAATATTAGTCGTATTATTTATATTATTTATGAAGAAATTTCATAAGCAATATGAATTAGAAAAATAAAAACTTCGTATTATGGGAAACCATAGTACGAAGCTTTTTTTAAGAAAATAATAGCTTATAAAATAGTATTTAAATTTAATTCTAGTAAATATCAAAAAATGAAAACAAGAAATAACATCTCATTTATCTTTATTAAGGCATGGAACTCATTATAAAACTAGGCAATCTATATTAACGTAAGAAAAATTTGATAAATGTATCGCGGAATTTTGAATATGGTTGATATCGCATCGGTAAATCAAACCAAGTTTTTTTATCAATGATACTTTTGTAATGAGTAAATGTATCAAATCCTGTTTTCCCATGATAGCTACCTATACCACTCTCTTGTAAGCCACCAAAGCCCATGTAAGGAGTTGCTAAATGAATTACGGTATCATTGATGCAACCACCTCCATAAGGACAGGCAGAAGTGATTGTATCAATAATTTTTTTGTTATTTGAAAAAATATATAATGCAAGAGGTGTTGGATGATTATTAATAGAAGGAATGACTTCATCAATTGAAGAATAAGTTAAAATTGGCAATAATGGTCCAAAAATCTCTTCTTTCATAATTGTATGATCCCATGTACAAGGATAAAGAATAGTAGGTTCTATTTTTAATGTGGATGTTTCTGTTTTTCCACCATATAAAATAGGATTTTCATTTAATAAATTACAAAGTCTATTATAGTGTTTTTCATTTATAATTTTTCCATATAGTTTATTTTGTAAAGGTTGACTTGAAAATTGTTTTTGTATTTCCTTAATTAAAGCTTCTATGAATTCATTTATGATGCTTTGATCACAATAGATGTAATCAGGCGCAACACATGTTTGGCCACAATTTAAAAATTTACCAAAAACAATTCGTTTCGCAGCTAACTTTATATTTGCTGTTTTATCCACGATACAAGGACTTTTTCCACCTAATTCTAAGGTGACAGGAGTTAAATTTTTGGCTGCTTTTTTTAATACTTCTTTTCCTACGGCTTGAGAACCTGTAAAAAAGATGTGATTAAATTTTTGGCTTAGGAGTGATTGGTTTTCCTTTCTTCCTCCCATAACAATACCTACATATTTTTGTGGAAAAGATTCTTTAATTATACACTCAATAACCTTTGCAGTATATGGAGCATAAGCGCTAGGTTTTAAAATTACTGTATTGCCGGCTGCAATAGCATCAATGAGTGGATCCATAGTTAATAAAAATGGATAGTTCCAAGGACTCATGATTAATACATTGCCTTTTGGAGTCGGTTTGATATAACTTTTAGAAATTGCTTGTGAAATAGGAGTTCGAACTTTTTTTTCTTTAGAGAATATTTTGATATGTTTTAGCATATAGTGTAATTCACTATATACCAAACCAATTTCACACATATAACTCTCACTAGGACTTTTTCCTAAATCTTTATATAAAGCCTGATATAAATCATCCTCATGAAGCTGAATTGAAGCGTGAAGTGTTTGAAGTGCTTGTATTCGAAAGTTTAAAGAGAGAGTTTTTCCTGTTTGGAAAAATTTTCTTTGTTTTGTTACTAAGTTATTAATATCAAATTCGTTCATAATATTCCTTTCTAGTTATTTTATAAATCTTTTTTAGTTGTAGTACATCTATAAGCATTGTTGTAGAATGTAGATTCTTTGCATACAGTATTATTGTATGCTTTTTTTCAATTGTCAAATAGGAAGTTTGAGGTGTATTGCGTTGAGTTTATTAAATATAGGAAAATTTAATTAAATTGTTGTACATTTTTAATTAAAAAACATTTTTTTTAATTAAAACATATAAAAAATATATTAATTAATACAAATCATTATTAATGAAAATATGATATATATAGATATGTAAGCGCAAACAAAGTAAAAATCATGTATTTATATGCTATGGTTTACTTTGAGAAAGGAGATTATATGAATAGACTATTTAAAATTTTACTTAGTACATCGATGTTATTTACCATTGTCCCGCAAAATATTTATGCAAAAGATAATGGTGGTGATGTAGTTGTAACAGAGAATAACGATACTGTTACAATTGGAAACAATTTTATTAAAAGAACTTTTAATAAAAAAGACAAAAAATGGGGAACAAAGTCAATTGAAAATAAGCGCATCAATGAAACTTTTACTCCTAGCGAAGGATCACAAGACTTTTCGATTCATTTAGTGGATGAATCAAAAGAAGAAAAGCCCAATATTGTGAACCCAGTACATGCATTAGACCGTAAGGGATGGAGTGCAACAATTAAAAATAAAGCTGGGGTAGCATTTGATCAAACACATGTTACAAAATTATTTGATGGAGATAAAAATACATCCATCGATGAATATACAAAAAAAGAACATCCATTCTCTTTAGAGATAAATTTAGGATCTGTCCAAAAAGTTTCATCTTTTGGATATTTAAAACGTCCAGGTTTTCGTGAAGAAGCATATGGAGTAAATGGTTCTATTGGAAAATATAATTTATATGTAAGCAAGGATGGAAAAACTTGGACTCCAGCAGGAAAAGGAGAATTTAAAAGAGAAGATTATAAATTACATAAAGAAGGTAATTTATTTAATGTAGGAAA
>JAHHST010000041.1 GCA_020025055.1 Longicatena sp. | reverse complement strand
ACTAATTCCATAATCTCCTTCTTTGATTGTATATGATGTCATAGATATATCTCCTTTCCTTATATAGTATGATGTAAAAAAAAGGAATCATAAATAAATGCCTATTTTAGATTACGATTGCTTTCTTTCTTAAATATTATTATAATGAAATAAGTGAGGTAAATATATGATTCGAGTATATATAGATGCTGAGTTTGATGCAGTCCATTATAAAAACAAATTTGAACAAGCAGTTATTAGCATTGGTGCTGTAATTTGCAATCATTCAAAGAAAATAGATGAGTTTTATTCACTGGTTTGTCCTAAATATTTTAAAAAGCTTACTCCAGTTGTGAAAAAAATTACACGATTAAAAAATGAAGATATATTAAATGCTCCAAATTTATATACTGTAATTCACAATTTTAAGAATTGGCTTTTACTATATGGAAAGATTGAAGATATGGAGTTTTATGCATGTGGACCAGATGATCAAAGAACATTGATGAGAAATTGTCAAATTCATAATATAAAATGTAATTTTATTAACGAAATTCAAGATTTACAAAAAGAAATTTCACAATATGTTTGTTTTCAAAATAAAGTTGTTTCACCAACACTATCTTTAGATGATATGAAGCTAGTTTATGATATTGAAGGAAAAGTAATTCATAATGCTTTAACAGATGCTCTAGATTTGATGCAGATACATATAAAATATTTAAATGGGAATATTCAAAATAAGCACAAAATTATTGATATTGTAAATCGAAAAGAAAAAAAACGTATAGAGGCAAAAAAGAAACAGACGGAGCGATTACGTAAATTATTAATCGAACAGTTTGAAATGTACCCTAAAGAGTTTGTTAAAATTCCTTTATTAGTAGAAGTGATTGAGCAGTTTCAACTATGGGAAAATAGAGAGTCTAGTGCTTATATGCACTGGAAGAAAGATTCATACGTCTTAGATAATAGTAGATATCCTTATGAAGAATTGAAGCTTTGGATGAAAATTGATTTATATGATAAATTACCATCGATTCAAATTAAATTTATTCACCATGAAAAAGAATGTGTTCGAAAATATGAGTTGAATTATCGAAATGCTACCATGGTAGAAAAAATTATGAAAAGAGCTATTTCCTAATGAAGCACAGTATAAGAATGCTAGAATTGGATGGTGCAAAATTGTTGTTGTATGTAGGAGAAATTAAGAAGATACTTTTAGAAATACAAGATGCACCATGGTGGGAGCGTAATCCATATATCCATAGTTCTAAGATCAATAAGAAATTAAAACAGTTAGAGTTACTTGTATTTGATTGTATTCATACACTTAT
Organism: Longicatena sp.; assembly: GCA_020025055.1. Taxonomy (GTDB): domain Bacteria; phylum Bacillota_I; class Bacilli_A; order Erysipelotrichales; family Erysipelotrichaceae; genus Longicatena_A. Next base: position 11,749 of record JAHHST010000041.1, on the reverse strand, counting down.
ATCGTATACATCACATTTATCAAAGTTTCAAATCTGTACAGAGGAAGAATTATATGCATATTACTTTCAATATTCATTTTTATTTCAATTTCGTGATCCAGTAATTAAGCAAGAATATATTTATCAAATTTTAATAAAAGATAAAAAGCTTCTTTCTAAATTTTCTAATTTTTGTATATATAGTAATCAATTTGTAAAGAAACAAAATCAAAAATTAGATGTAATAATTTTATAAAAAAATCTTGTAATATTGATGAGTTATGGTAAAATATAGGTTAGAAAAAAGGTCCTTTAAAATAATCCAGAGAGGTTATGAAGGCGTAGATTTAAGATACCTATAGAAGGTCCTTTTGTGTATACAAGGGGCTTTTTTTCTAATCAGGAGGTAAGATTATGAATAAGAATAGTTTACTTAGAATTGGTGATTTATCAAAAGAAGATATTATGAGCATTTTGCATGATGCTGAAGCTTTTTCTTGTTCTCAATCGGATTGGCAATTTCCTCGTCGTACGTTGATTGCTAATCTTTTTTTTGAGCCAAGCACAAGAACACATTTTTCATTTGCGTCAGCGGAACTTCAATTAGGAGCAAAAGTTGAGGATTTTATGGCAAAGGGAAGCAGTGTTGAAAAAGGCGAGACATTATATGATACAGTAAAAACATTTGAAAGCATTGGTTATGATGCTGTTGTTATTCGTCATAGTGAAGATGAATATTTCAAACAATTAGAAAATATAAATATTCCAATTTTAAATGCAGGAGATGGATGTGGAAATCATCCAACTCAATGTTTATTGGATTTATTAACAATCTATCAAGAATTCCATACATTTGAAGGAATTAAAGTTGCAGTAATTGGAGATGTTAAACATTCAAGAGTTGCACATAGTATTAAAGAAGCAATGGATTTATTAGGTGGAGAAGTTTGCTTTAGTGGACCTAGTGAATGGATGGATGATGTAAATAATTATAAAGATATTGATGAAGCAATCGTATGGGCTGACGTTGTTATGGTGCTAAGAATTCAACATGAACGTCATGGAGAATCTATGAAAATGACAAAAGAAGAATATTTAGAAAAATATGGATTAACAAAAGAACGTCATTCAAAAATGAAAAAACATGCGATTATTATGCATCCTGCACCAGTAAATCGTGGTGTTGAAATTGATTCGGATTTAGTAGAAGCAAGTAATAGTCGAATTTTTAAACAAATGCAAAATGGAGTTTTAGTTCGTAAAGCTGTTGTAAAACGTGCATTTGGTTATGAACCTTTTCAATAGGAGGAAATATATGAAACTTCTAAAAAATGGTAGATTACTAATCAATGGTGTACTTCAACAAGTAGATATGTTATTTGATGATAAAGGAATAAAAAAAATCGGAAGTAATCTTGCTGAGGATGATGTCTATGATATTATTGATGCAAAAGGAAATGTTGTTTTACCTGGTTTGATTGATGTCCATGTACATTTGCGTGAACCAGGATTTGAACATAAAGAAACTATTGCAACAGGAACGAAGGCAGCCGCACACGGAGGGTTTACAACCATTATGGCAATGCCTAATGTAAAACCTTATCCAGATAATGTAGATACAATGAAAGCTTATATGCAAAAAATTGAAAATGATGCTGTTGTAAATGTAATTCCATATGCTTGTATTACTAAAGGGGAATCAGGTAAAGAAATTTCAGATATGAAAGAATTATCAAAATTAGGAATACATGCTTTTTCAGATGATGGTGTAGGGGTTGCATCAGATGAAATGATGAGAAAAGCGATGGAAAAATGCAAAGAAAATGATGGAATCATAGTTGCACATACAGAAGATATGAGCTATCGCAGACCAAAAGCATGTATGCATGAAGGAATTCGAAATAAAGAATTAGGATATTTAGGAATTCCAAGCGCATGTGAATATGCGCAATTTAAAAGAGATTTAGATTTAGTTAAAGAAGTTGGTGGACGATATCATGTTTGCCATATGAGTGCAAAAGAAAGTGTTGCATATTTAAAAGAATATAAACAACTTGGAGTTGACTGCAGTGGAGAAGTAACAGCACACCATTTGTTATTGAATGAAATGGATGTGAAAAATACCAATTATAAAATGAATCCACCATTACGTAGCAAAGAAGACCAAGAAGCATTGATTCAAGGTCTACTTAATGGTACGATAGACATGATCGCAAATGATCATGCTCCACATGCAGAAGAAGAAAAACAAAAAGGAATGGAAACAGCTCCATTTGGTATCGTATCATTAGAAACAGCTTTCCCATTATTATATACAAAATTTGTGAAAGAGGAAGGAATCTTTACTTTAGAACAATTAGTTCATTGGATGAGTGAAGCTCCTGCTAAACGATTTGGTATGGATAAAAAAGGAAAATTAGCTGAGGGATATGATGCTGATTTCATTATTGTTGATACAGAAACATATCGCAAAGTTGATAAAAATAAATTTTATTCAAAAGGAAAAAATACACCATTTGATGGTGTAAATGCATGTGGTTGGATGATAAAAACATATTGTGCAGGAAAATGCGTTTATAATAACGAGGAGGAATAACATGAAAAAAAGACTCTTAATTTTAGAAGATGGAAGTGTATATGAAGGTGTGGCATTTGGTGCTGATCAGTTTCGTATGGGGGAATTAATATTCCAAACAGGTATGAGTGGTTATCAAGAAATTATTTCTGATTTATCTTATTATGGAAAAATTGTTATGATGACATATCCAGCAATGGGAAATTGCGGAATTAACCGTGATGATTTTGAAAGTATTTCACCAAATGTATTTGGATTTGTAGTAAAAGAATACTGCGAAACACCAAGTAATTTCCGTTGTGATATGACATTAGATGAATTTATGAAATTAAAAAATATTCCAGGTATTGCAGATATTGATACTCGTGAAATCACACGAAAAATTCGTGATCATGGAACATTGAAGGCAATTTTAGCTGATGAAGATGCAAATGTAAATGAAATTGTTGAGATGCTAAGAAATAGAGAATTACCTCATGATGGGGTACAACAAGTTTCAACACATAAACCATTTCCAATTCCATCTCGTGGACATAAAGTAGTGATGATTGATAATGGAACGAAATTTTCAACAATTCGTGAATTTAATGTAAGAGGATGCGACTTAGTTGTTGTTCCTTATAATATGAGTGCAGAAGATATTATGGCAATTCATCCGGATGCTGTTGTATTTACAAGTGGGCCAGGTGCACCAAGCGATATTTGGGAAACAGTAGAAACTTGTAAAACATTGTTAGGAAAATTACCTTTATTAGGTATTGGATTAGGACATGAAATCATTGCGACTGCATGTGGTGCAAAAGTTGTAAAAATGAAAGTTGGACATCATGGAAATAGTATTCCAGTAAGAAATTTAAAGAAAAATAAAGTTGAATTTACATCACAAAATCATGGATTTGCAGTTGATCCAGATTCATTAAAAGGTACTGGATTAAAAGTAACATATAAAGCATTAAATGATGAAACTATTGAAGGATTAGAGCATGAAACATATCCTATTATTTCAGTAGCATTCCAACCTGAAGCAGCTCCAGGAGCTGATGATTGTAAATATATCTTTGATGATTTCTGTAAAATGATTGATGAAAGGAGCGCAAAATAGTATGCCTAAAAGAACAGATATTAAGAAAATTATGGTGATTGGATCAGGTCCAATCGTAATCGGACAAGCAGCAGAATTTGATTATGCTGGAACTCAAGCATGTACTGCTTTGCGTGAAGAAGGATATGAAGTAGTTTTAATTAACTCAAACCCTGCAACAATTATGACAGATGCAGTAGTTGCAGACCGTGTATATATTGAACCATTAACATTAGAATTCGCAAGCCGTATTATTTATAAAGAAAGACCAGATGCAATTTTGGGAAGTTTAGGTGGTCAAACAGGATTAAACCTTGTTGTAGAACTTGCTAAAAGTGGTATTTTAGAAGAATATGGTGTTGAAGTTTTAGGAACAGCATTAGAAGCTATTGAAAAAGCAGAAGATAGAGATATGTTCCGTGAATTAATGTATGAATTAGGCGAACCAGTTCCTGAAAGTGTCATTGTTCATACTACAGATGAAGCTGTTGCATTTGCATCACAAAATGGATATCCAGTTGTTGTTCGCCCTGCATTTACCTTAGGTGGAACTGGTGGAGGATTCGCAAATGATGAAGAAGAACTTCGTGTTATTTGCGATAATGGATTAAAAATTTCTCCAGCTCATCAATGTTTAATTGAACAAAGTATTGCAGGTTATAAAGAAATCGAATATGAAGTAATGCGTGACAATGCAGATAATGCAATTGTTGTATGTAATATGGAAAATGTTGACCCAGTAGGTATCCATACTGGAGATTCTATTGTAGTTGCTCCAACACAAACATTGACAGATCGTGAATGTGGAATTATGCGTGCTTCTGCATTAAAAATTATTCGTGCATTAAAGATTTGTGGTGGATGTAACGTTCAGTTAGCATTAGATCCAAATTCATTTAAATATTATGTAATCGAAGTAAATCCTCGTGTATCACGTTCAAGTGCTTTAGCAAGTAAAGCAACAGGATACCCAATTGCAAAAATTGCAGCTAAAGTTGCAGTAGGATTAACATTAGATGAAATTATGAATCCTGTAACAAAAACAAGTTATGCATGTGTAGAACCATGTATTGACTATGTAGTTGCAAAATTCCCTCGTTTTGCATTTGATAAATTCCCTAAAGGAGATCGTACTTTAGGTACTCAAATGAAAGCAACAGGAGAAATTATGTCTATTGGACGTACTTTCGATGAAGCAGTCTTAAAAGGTATTCGTTCATTAGAAATGAAAACAGATCATTTAGAACAAAAAGATGTAAATGCTTTGAATGAAGAACAATTATGGGATAAATTAGGTAAATGTGATGATGAAAGAATTTATGTCATTACAGCATTATTAAGAAAAGGTGCAGATATTGAAGATATCTTCAATGTTACTAAAATGGATCGTTATTTCTTAAATCGCTTTAAACAAATTGTTGATTTCGAAACAGAAATTAAAAATAACAAAAATAATTTAGAAGTGTTAAAACAAGCTAAGAAAATGGGATTTGCAGATAGTTATATCGCAAGAGCATGGGATTTAACAGAAACAGAAGTGTATGATTTACGTAAAGAAAATGGAATAATTCCTGTATTTAAAAATGTAGATACATGTGCTGGTGAATTTGTATCTCATACTCCATACCTATATTCAACTTATGAACATGAAAACGAAAGTATTTCAAGTAATAATAAAAAAATTATTGTATTAGGTAGTGGACCAATTCGTATTGGACAAGGTGTAGAATTTGACTATGCAACTGTTCACTGTGTAAAAACATTACGCGAATGTGGATATGAAGCAATTGTTATCAATAATAACCCTGAAACAGTATCAACAGATTACTCAATTTCAGATAAATTGTATTTTGAACCATTAACAATCGAAGATGTTATGCACATTATCGATTTAGAACAACCATTAGGAGTCATTGTACAATTTGGAGGACAAACAGCAATCAATTTAGCAGATAAATTAGTTGCACGTGGTGTGAAGATTTTAGGTACATCTTTAGAAAATATTGACCGTGCAGAAGACCGTCATGAATTTGAAGAAATGTTACATAAGTTAGAAATTCCTCAACCACAAGGACAAACAGCTGTTACAGTTGAAGAAGCATTAGTTATCGCAAATAAGATTGGTTATCCAGTGCTAGTTCGCCCAAGTTATGTATTAGGTGGTCGTGCAATGGAAATTGTTCACAACGATGATGACTTAAAAGTATATATGGCAACTGCTGTAAAAGAAATTAGTCATGATGCACCAATCTTAGTTGATAAATATATTGTTGGTAAAGAAATGGAAATTGATGCAATTTGTGATGGAGAACATGTATATATTCCAGGAATTATGGAACATATTGAACGTGCAGGGGTTCACTCAGGTGACTCTATCTCTGTATATCCAGCACCAACAGCATCACAAACTGTGAAAGATACAATTACAGACTATGCAATTCGTATTGGAAAAGGATTCCACTTTGTTGGATTATTCAATATCCAGTTTATTGTAGATAAAGATGAAAAAGTATATGTACTAGAAGTAAATCCACGTTCTTCACGTACAGTGCCATTCTTATCTAAAATCACAGGGGTTCCTATGAGTTATGTAGCAACTCGTTGTGTATTAGGTGAATCTTTAGAAGAACAAGGATATAGTGAAGGAGTACATCCTGAAATTGATCGTGTCTTTGTAAAAGCTCCAGTATTCTCATTTGCTAAATTACGTAGTGTTGATACAACACTTGGACCAGAAATGAAATCTACAGGGGAAGCTTTAGGTGGAGACGATACATTAGAAAAAGCATTATATAAAGCATTGATTGCAAGTGGAGTTAGAATTCCATTACATGGAAATGTGTTAATCACAGTTTCTGATTCAGATAAACAAGAAGGATTAAAAATCGCAAAACGATTCTCTAATATTGGTTATGGAATTTATGCAACAAAAGGTACTGCAAAATTCTTACAAGAAAATGGAATCTATGTTCGTTGTGTAAATAAAGTAAATGAAGGAAATGGAGAAAGCGTAGTTGATGTTATCCGTAAAGGACGCGTTAATTATGTAATTAATACAATGAGCATTTCAAAAGAAGTAAGTCAAGATGGATTCGAAATTCGTCGTGCTGCTGTTGAAAATAATATTAGTTGCTTTACTTCATTAGATACAGCGAATGCAATCCTAAGAGTATTAGAAGCTCAATCATTTACTACAATTTCAATGAATGAATTGGAGGATTAGAATGAAGGAAGAAAATGGAATTATTTTAAGTAATGAAAAAATTGCCAAAGATACCTACCGCATGGAAATTGCGGCAGGTATGGCAAAAGATATGAAACCAGGCCAATTTGTAAATGTAAAAATTGATGGATTTATGTTACGTCGTCCAATTAGTATTTCAAGCATTGAAGATAAAAAATTTGTAATTGTTTATAAAGTTGTTGGAGATGGAACTTTAGAATTATCAAAGAAAATAAAAGATCAATCAATCGATATTTTTGGTCCTTTAGGGAGCTCATATCCAATTTATGATGATATTGAAGAAGTATTATTAATTGGTGGAGGTGTGGGAGTACCTCCATTATATGAATTAGCAAAACAATGTTGTGCAAAAAATAAAAAAGTGCATGTTGTATTAGGATTTAATGATAAAGACAGTGTTTTCTATGAAGAAGAATTCAAAACATTAGGATGTAATGTTGTAGTTGCTACAATGGATGGTTCTTATGGTGTAAAGGGTACAGTCATGGATGCAATTAAAGAACACAATATTACATGTGATTATACATATAGTTGTGGACCACGTCCAATGTTAAAGGCTGTAGAAAGTACATATACAAAAGGATATATGTCTTTTGAAAGTCGTATGGCTTGTGGAATGGGTGCATGTATGGCATGTGTTGCAAAAGATAAAAAAGAAGAAAATATGTATCATAGAATTTGTAAAGAGGGACCAGTATTCCCAATTGGAAAGGTGGAATTCTAATGGATTTAAGCGTAAAATTACCAGGATTAAATCTTAAAAACCCAATTATTCCTGCAAGCGGATGTTTTGGGTTTGGTCGTGAATTTGCTGAATTATATGATTTAAGTTTACTTGGTGGAATTGCCATCAAAAGTGCAACTCCAGCAAAAAGATTTGGAAATCCTACACCTAGAGTTGCAGAAACACCAAAGGGAATGCTAAATGCAATTGGACTTCAAAATCCAGGTGTCGATGTAATTATAGAAAAAGAATTACCATGGTTAGCCCAATTTGATACAGAAATTATTGCAAATGTAGCTGGTGCATGTGAAGAAGACTACGTTGAAGTTGTAAAAAAATTAAATAGCAATGATGTTGTAAAAGCATATGAGTTAAATATTAGTTGTCCGAATGTAAAACATGGTGGTATTGGATTAGGTACAAAACCAGAACTTGCAGCAAAAGTTACAAGAATGGTGAAAGAAGTTGCTACTAAACCAGTCTATGTAAAATTATCTCCAAATGTTACAGATATTGTAGAAATTGCAAAAGCTGTAGAAAAAGCAGGTGCAGATGGTTTAGTTTTAATTAATACCTTGATGGGTATGAGATTAGACTTACGTACTGGAAAACCAATTCTAGCAAATGTTACAGGGGGATTAAGCGGTCCTGCAATTAAGCCTGTAGCAATTCGTATGGTTTATCAAGTTGCACAAGCAGTAAATATTCCAATTATTGGAGTAGGAGGAATTACATGTGCGGAAGATGTTCTTGAATTTTTATATGCAGGAGCTAGCGCTGTAGAAGTTGGAATGCAAAACTTTGTAGATCCTTATTGTTGTGTTAAAATAATAGAAGAATTACCAAATGTATTTGAAAAATACGGTATTCATAGCATAGATGAAGCTGTAGGAAGGAGTTTTAAATAATGAGTAAGACAATTGTAGCATTGGACTTTTCAAGCAAAGAAGAAGTGATTAATTTTTTGAAACAATTCAATGAACCAATTTATGTAAAAATTGGTATGGAATTAACTTATGCAGAAGGTTTAAGTATGGTTCAAACTGTAAAAGAAATGGGTCATCATATCTTCTTAGATTTAAAATTACATGATATTCCAAATACTGTAAAAGGTGGAATGAAAAATCTAGCAAATTTAGGTGTTGATATTACAAATGTACATTGTGCTGGTGGAATCGCAATGATGAAGGCAGCAGTCGAAGGATTAGAATTAGGAGCAAATGGTGGTCCTCGTCCTTTATGTATCGGTGTAACTCAATTAACTTCAACTTCTAAAGAAGCAATGAATGAAGAATTAGGCATTCCTGGTGATGTTATGGATTGTGTTATCAAATACGCAAAAAATGCAAAAGAAGCTGGGTTGGATGGTGTTGTATGTTCTGTTCATGAAGCAAAAGCGATTCATGAAGCTTGTGGAGATGATTTCTTAACAGTAACTCCAGGTATTCGTTTAGCAAGTGATTCAAAAGATGATCAAAAACGTGTAGCAACACCTGCTTATGCAAAAGAGCAAGGTTGTGATTATATTGTTGTTGGACGTTCTATTACAAAGAGCGCAGATCCATTAAAGACATATAACGAAATCGAAGCAACTATGGAGGGAAAATAATATGACAGTAGAAAAAATTGTAGCAAAGAATTTACTAGATATTAAAGCAGTATCTTTACAACCAAATGATCCATTTACTTGGGCAAGTGGAATTAAAAGTCCAATTTATTGTGACAACCGTTTAGTGTTATCATATCCAGAAAAACGTAGTGTTGTTGTAAAAGGATTTGTTGAATTAATTCAAAAAGAATATGCAGATGCAGATGTAATCGTTGGTACAGCTACTGCAGGTATTCCTTGGGGAGCAATGGTAGCAGATCAAATGGAAAAACCATTCGGTTATGTAAGAAGTTCAAACAAAACACATGGTAAAGGAAATAAAATTGAAGGAAAAATTGAAAAAGGTGCAAAAGTTGTAGTTGTAGAAGATTTAATTTCTACTGGTGGTTCTGTAAAAGATGTTATCGTATCTTTACGTGAAGCAGGTGCTGAAGTTTTAGGTGTAGTTGCAATTTTTACATACTTATTACCAGCAAGTACAGAATTGTTCAATTCAATCGATTGTACATTTAAAACATTAAGTAATTATGATGTATTAATTGATGTTGCATTAGAAAATAGCTATATTCAAGAAGCAGATCTAGAAAAATTAAAAGCTTGGAAAAAAGATCCAAAAGATGAATCTTGGATGAATAAATAATTGAATTTATATGTAAAAGATTAAGTTTACACCGATTGTAAACTTAATCTTTTTTTTATAATAATAAAACAATTGTACATTATCTTTTTTTTATAATAATAAAACAATTGTACATTATCTTTTTTTTGTGATAAAATTACATATGATTTTCTCACATATAGAAAGGGATAAGAGGATAAAGAAAATGATTAAGAAAAAGAAGTATGATTATTTTCAAACATTTCAATTAATGAGTGAGCATGCTTGTAATGCCGCTATGGAATTGATGGGTGAATTTAAAAATTATCATCCAGAGGGGATTAATGTTCATTTACAAAAAATGCATCGTTTAGAAAAAGAGGCAGATGTAAGAAGATTTGATATTATGCAAGCACTTGCAAAGGATTTCCGACCTCCATTAGAACGAGAGGATATTGTTGAGTTAAGTAATGCATTAGACGATGTTGTTGATATGGTAGAGGATATTTCGATTGGATTATATATTTATCATGTAAAAGAAATTCCTGAAATTGCAAGGGCATATAGCAAAGTTGTATTAATGTGCTGTGATGCTGTAAAGGAAATCATGAATGAATTTGAAAAATTGCAATACAATGACAACATTATGAGCGCAATAAAACGTGTAAACTATCTTGAAGAGGAAGGGGATACTTTATTTGCGAAGACAACAAGAGAATTGTTTAGTGATGAAAGTTTAGATGCGATTTCTGTAATTCGTTGGAAATCTATGTATGGACGATTAGAAAAAGCGTGTGATGCATGTGAGAAAGTTGGATATTTGGTAGAAAGTATTATTTTAAAACAATCTTAAATTAGAATTTATATAGAAATGAAAGTAGGTAAACAATTATGGCAGTGAATGATTTAATTTTACCAGCACATTATGAAAATAAATTAGATGTAATTTCAACAGAAGTAGCGATTAAATATGTGAAGGACTTATTTGAAAAGAGATTAGCTCACCATTTAAACTTAATGCGTATTTCTGCACCATTATATGTTAGAAGAAGTAGTGGTTTAAATGATAATCTAAGTGGTATTGAAAGACCAGTTACATTTGATATAAAAGAAATAGAAAATGAAGAAATTGAAATTGTACATTCTTTAGCAAAATGGAAACGTATGGCATTAAAACGCTATAATATTGGGTATGGTAAAGGAATATATACCGATATGAATGCAATTCGCCGTGATGAAGATTTAGATAATCTACATTCTACGTATGTAGATCAATGGGATTGGGAAAAAATAATCGAACGTCAAGATCGAAATATGGAGTTCTTAAAAAATACAGTTCGAGGCATTATGAAGGCTTTAAAAGATACAGAGAAAGAATTAGATATTATTTATGAAAATCTTGAACCATTTATTTATGAGGATGTATATTTCATTACAACACAGGAATTAGAGGATCGTTATCCAGATTTATCACCGAAACAAAGAGAATATGAAATCACTAAAAAATATAAAACAGTTTTTATTATGCAAATAGGAGATGTTTTAAAAAGTGGTAAAAAACATGATGGAAGAGCTCCTGATTATGATGATTGGAGTTTAAATGGTGATATACTTCTATATTATCCAATATTAGACTGCGTAGTTGAAATTAGTAGTATGGGAATACGTGTTGATGCAAAAGCTTTAAAAGAACAATTAAAAAAAGCACATTGTGAAGAAAGATTAGAGTTACCTTATCATCAAATGTTATTGAATAATGAGTTACCATTAACAATTGGTGGAGGAATTGGACAATCTAGAATTTGTTTGATATTGTTAAATAAAGCACATATTGGAGAAGTTCAAGTATCGCAATGGAGTGATGAAATGATTGCAGAATGTGAAAAACATCATATTCATTTATTATAAGAAAAAAGAGTTATCGAATAAGGATAACTCT
>JAHHST010000040.1 GCA_020025055.1 Longicatena sp. | reverse complement strand
GCAAGTATTTTTGATTTTACAAAACAAAAACTAAATAATGAATATCGATATGGATATGATCGTTATTATAGTAAAGGAAGGAGAATGGAAAGATGAACAACAATACAGTAGAAAAAATTGATTTAATTAAGTATATTGATATGTTTTATCGTTCTTTTCTTCATCTAAAAAAAATTGTAATTGTAATTTTTATAGTTGTCATTAGCTTGTTTGAAGCAAAAGAGGTATTTTTCTTTCAAACAACATATAGTTCAAAAGCTGCATTTACAGTTGCTATAGATGGAAAAGCTTCAACATCAACTGATGATAAAGCACAGGCAGAATTTGATAGTGCGTTAAATGCTGCTTTAACAGGACCTTCTATGCAGGAATTAATTAGGAAAGAACTTAAGCTATCCAATATTCCAGGGAACATTAGTTTACATACTGTACCTGATACAAGTATATATGAATTACAAGTTGTTACAGATGATGCAGATCTATCTTATAAAATAATTTCTAGTATATTATCGAATTATGGGGTTGTAATGCAATATTCTATGAGTGATGTGTCTCTTTCTGTTATTGATACGCCATTTATGGCAAAAACTCCAGATGCTACACCAAATTATGTAAAAGTATTTATAAAATCATGTATGTTATCTGTTATGATTAGTTTTGTATTGATTCTAATTTATTCGTTGTTTAGAAAAACGATTATAAATAGTAAAGATGCAGAGCAATATTTAAATTTAAAAACACTTGCAACAGTTCCGTTTTTAAAGACAAATAATAAGCAAAATTATTCTTTATTATTATCAAATCCATCAGTTCAATATGGCATAAAGAAAGCATTTCAAGATTTAAGATTCTGTATAGAACGTGAATTTGATCAAAATGGTTCGAAAGTATTTTTAGTTACAAGTACCATGCCAAATGAAGGAAAAACAATGACATCTATTAATACAGCAATTTCACTGGCAAATAATGGTCATCGCGTTGCATTGGTAGATTTAGATTTACGTAATCCTTCTATTTATAAGAAAGTAGCTAAACAACAATTAGTATATAACATTTTAGATTATTTAAAATTTAATGAAGCTATGGATTCTATCTTAAATACTTATGAAGATACATCATTGAGTATTATTTATGGTGTGAATGCAGTTTCGAATGCACCAGAATTATTAGAAAGTGATAAATTAAAGAAATTAATTCAACATTTAAAAGAAGAATTTGATTATGTAATTTTAGATTTACCTCCGCTTCATTTAATTCAAGATGCATTGATTGTTGGTGAATATGCGGATTCATCGATTGTTGTCACGAAGCAAGATTATGTCAACTGTGGACTTATTCTTGATGAATTAGAAGAATTAAATGCAGTGGTACCTTCTATATTAGGAGTTGTTATTAACCAAGCAAAACAAAGTATATTTGATGAGGATTCAATGTCTTATGGATATGGTTATGGGTACGGCTATGGTTATGGAAAAAAATATGGTAAGTAGTTTTTAGAAAATATTCAAAAAAGGAAGGATAAAGAGGAGAATGAATTTTGTATTTGTTCTTCTTTTTTTATTTACTTGTTATTTCATAAAATAATAGTACAATAATTGTGCAAAAGGAGTAGAGTATGGATAAAAAAATAATTTTTTTTGATATCGATGGAACGCTTACTAGTGTAAAAGAGCCAGGGAAAATATTGGATAGTACAAAAGAAGCATTAATAAAATTACAGGAAAATGGGCATTTTGTTGCCCTAGCAACAGGAAGAGCAAAGTTTCGAGCACAACAATTTCAACAAGAAATTGGTATAAAAAATATGGTTTGTGAAGGTGGAAATTGTATTATTATTGATCATCAAGAAATATCTTATGAGCCATTGAATCAAGATTTAGCAAAAGCTATTTATTATGAAGCACTTGAAAAAGGAATCGGTGTAGCAGTTTCTACAAGTGATGATCGATTACGTTATACACCAAATTCTAAATTTATTGAACAAGCTGGGGATTTTCATGTGTTCATGGATGTTAAAGTTGATGAAAACTATCAAATTGAACAACAACCACCAATTCGAAGACTATTTGTATCTTTAAAAAGAGATGAAGAAGACCAAATGAAGAGTATTGAAAAAATAGGTGTTATGCATTATGGTGATGATCAATTTATCATTGTAGAACCAGATGATAAATTTAAAGGAATACGTAAAGTTTGTGAATATTTACATAAAAATGTAGCGGATGTTGTGGTTTTTGGCGATGGATTAAATGATCGTAAGATGTTTCAAGAAGCACCATTTTCGATTGCGATGGGAAATGCGATACCAGAATTAAAAGAAATTGCGGATTATGTAACTGCAGATAGTGATGAGGATGGAATTTATAAAGCATGTAAACATTTTGGGTGGATTTAGTTGATGGATAATGGTAAACTATATTCGGTTTAATAGGAGGATTTCATATGTATGAACCTAAGTTGATTACGGAATCATATTTAAAAAGATGGAGAAAAAACAGCTTTTTTTCTGCGATTCTCTGGACAATCGTAGGAATTATTTTAATGCTTTTTCATAGAGATATTGATGTGATCACATGTTATTTAGTAGGAGTTGCACTTTTATTACAAGGAGTGCCACATTTATTTTTATTTATCATTGAAGAAGAGAAACATATTTTCTCAATTTCTTCTTTAGTTAATGGAGTATTCATTTGTTTTTTAGGTATTTGGACACTAACAATACCTAGACAAGCGGATGCAACGGTTCCAGATGTCATTGCGATTGTTGCGTTGTTACATGGATTAAGAGATATTGCGTTATCTAGAAGAATTTTAAGCTTAGAAAAACAATTAGGGTATTATTCTATGGCAATTAGTTTTCTTACTATTTTCCTTGCACTTGCTGTTTTATTTACACCAATGCGATATGATGTACTCTGCGCAGGGGTTCTAATTATCATTGATGGTATTGGAAACTTCTGGATGTGGAAAGTATTGTCGAAAAAGAGTGATGAACATAGAGGAATTTAATATCAAGTATTTGAGGATATTTATTAGACATATTTTGAGTAATGTATGAAAATCATACATTACTCTTTTTTTATCCATAGAAATAAGAATTGAAATTGATTAAACTATATACTCGAGGTACTATTTTTGTTATGCAGAATAATGGAATAGATTTCATCATTTTATTTTATTCAGATACTGAAAGTAGTATAATGATAAAAGCAATTTGAAAATTGTGGTTTTTTATGTTTAATCATTTTATGAAAATTAAACATTTATAAGGAGGTTTTTTGATGTCTTATAAAGTTGGAATTGATGTAGGGTCAACTACTTTAAAGGTAGTTATACTTGATGATCAGGATGCAATTATATATAAAAGTTATGAACGACATAAATCATGTGTACGAGAAATGTTAGTAAAAAAAATAAAAGAATTGCAGTCATTATTAAAAGAGAATTCTTTCAAGGTATCGATTACCGGTAGTGCGGGATTAGGAATTTCTCAAGATATGAAGATTCCTTTTGTTCAGGAAGTATATGCAAGTGCTCTAGCTACAAAGAAATATTATCCTCAGACCGATGTTGTGATTGAGTTAGGTGGAGAAGATGCAAAAATAATCTTCTTAAACGGAGCTTTAGAAGAACGAATGAATTCTACATGTGCTGGAGGAACTGGGGCATTTATTGATCAAATGGCTTCTTTATTAAATGTTGATTTAAAGGAAATGGATGAATTGTCATTACAACATTCAAAAATTTATCCAATTGCTTCAAGATGTGGGGTATTTGCGAAAAGTGATATTCAGCCTTTAATTAATCAAGGTGCTAAAAAAAGTGATTTATCCGCAAGTATTTTTCAAGCGGTTGTGGATCAGTGTATTACTGGATTAGCGCAAGGAAGAGCAATTGAGGGAACAATCTTATTTTTAGGAGGTCCATTATATTTTCTAAAAGGATTACAAGAGCGATTTAAGGAAACGTTGCAGTTAGAAGCGGAGAATGCAATTTTTCCATCATTATCTCCATATTTTATTGCATTAGGAAGTGCGATGTATGCAGATACTCAAAAAGAGGAAATCAATTATAATGACTTTGTAAATTTAAGTGAAGAATTATTACATAAAACATCGAAAATAGAAGGGTTACAACCATTATTTAAAAATGAACAAGAATATATAGAATTTAAAGAGCATCATCATACAAGCGATGTATCTTATACGGATATTGAAACTTATTGTGGAAATGCATGGTTAGGAATTGATGCAGGAAGTACGACAACGAAATTAGTCTTGATTGATGAACAAAATCATATACTATATGAGAGCTATGCAAATAATTTAGGAAATCCAATTGATGTGATTAAAAAAGAAATAAAAACTATTTATCGTAAAATGGGAGATCGTATCCATATTGCACATAGTGCGGTTACAGGTTATGGAGAAGCATTAATGATGGATGCTTTTCAATTAGATCTAGGTGTTGTGGAAACAATGGCACATTATCGTGCTGCAAAATATTTTAATCCCAATGTTGATTTTATTATCGATATTGGGGGACAAGATATGAAATGTTTCCGTGTAAAAAATCATAGAATCGATGATATTTTATTAAATGAAGCATGTAGTAGTGGATGTGGAAGTTTCTTAGAAAACTTTGCGAATCTTATGGGATATTCTGTAAAAGAATTTGCGAAAATCGCAACGTATGCAAAACATCCAGTAGATTTAGGAACAAGATGTACGGTGTTTATGAATTCAAGTGTAAAACAAGCACAAAAAAATGGGGCAAGCATTGAAGATATTGCCGCGGGATTATGTATGAGTGTTGTAAAAAATGCACTTTATAAAGTAATACGTGCAAAAAATAAAGATGACATAGGAAAGGAAATCGTTGTACAAGGAGGAACCTTTTTAAATGATTCTGTATTACGTAGCTTTGAATTAGAAATCGGTAGAAATGTTATTCGACCTAGTATTTCACATTTAATGGGTGCATATGGAGCAGCATTAATGGCAAAAGATACGCAAATATTAACTTCTACAATTATGGATTTAAATGCATTAGAAAACTTTACCCATGAATCGAAAAGTGTCAATTGTGGGTTATGTAAGAATCATTGTAATTTAACTGTAAATACATTTTCAAATCATCGAAAACATATCGCTGGAAATAAGTGTGAACGTCCAACGATTGGAAGAATCAAAAAAGAGAATTTACCAAATTTATATGATTATAAATATAATTATTTAAGAAATTTGAAAAGTGAAAAAGGAACTTTAGGAAAGATTGGAATTCCATTAGTTTTAAATATGTATGAGTTTTTACCATTTTGGCATACGTTCTTTACAAAACTTGGATTTGAAGTTGTTGTATCAAAACCATTAACAAAATCTATTTATGCAAAATCACAACAAACCATCGCTTCTGATACGATTTGTTATCCAGCAAAAGTGGTACATGGTCATATTCAAACTTTAATTGAAGATGGAATTCAAACGATATTTTATCCATGTATGTCATATAACATAGATGAACATATTAGTGATAATCATTTTAATTGTCCTGTGGTTGCTTATTATCCAGAAGTTATTCAAGCAAATATGAAGTTAGATCACGCTCAATTATTATCGCCATATGTATATATGAGTAATCCAAAAGTACTTGGAAAAGAAATGACAAAATGTTTGATGGAACATGGATATAAGTGTTCGCATAAAGATGTGAAGAATGCAATTGATGAAGCTACTTGTGCTTATAAAGAATTTAAAACAAATGTGCTACGTGAAGGTAAAGAAGCAATGGAATTTGCGAAAGAAAATAATAAAAAAATGATTGTTTTAGCAGGAAGACCTTATCATGTAGATCCAATGATTCATCATGGAATTCATCATTTATTAAATAATCTTGGATTTGTAGTATTAAGTGAAGATAGTATTCCAAAACAAAATACAATGCCATCGATTCATGTATTAAATCAATGGAGTTTTCATGCAAGATTATATCAAGCAGCACAATATGTGAGTGAACATCCTAATATGGAACTTATTCAATTGGTTAGTTTTGGATGTGGAATTGATGCGATTACATCCGATGAAGTAAAAGCAATCTTGAAAAATAAACAAAAGATTTATACCCAAATAAAAATTGATGAAGTCGATAATTTAGGTGCAATTTATATACGTTGCCGATCATTACAAGCAGCGATGGAAGAAAGGGAGAAAAGTATATGCAAGAATTTACAAAAGAAATGAAAAAAACGCATACGATTTTAATTCCGAGTATGCTTCCAATCCATTTTCAATTTTTAAAACGGATTTTAACAAATGCTGGATATAACGTCGAAGTTCTTCAAAGCGAAAATACAAATATTGTAGAAGAAGGATTACGCTATGTTCATAACGATACATGTTATCCTGCATTAATTGTAATAGGACAAATGATTCAAGCGTTAAAAAGTGGGAACTATGATAAAGACCATGTAGCCCTTGCCATTACACAAACAGGAGGTGGTTGTAGAGCGAGTAATTATATTCACCTACTTCGAAAAGCTTTAGTACAGGCAGGATTTGAAAATGTTCCTGTCATTTCTGCAAACGCGAGTCATTTAGAAAAAAACAGTGGTTTCCGTTTGACTTTTAAAATGATATGGCAATTATTATATGCATTTTTATACGGGGATATTTTAGTTTGGTTAAGAAATCAATGTCAACCATATGAAATACAAAAAGATGATACAAAGCAGGTAGTGGATCAATGGATTCAAAAGTTAAATATGCAGTTTGATTGTTTACAATATATGCATTTAACTAGAAATTTAAAAGCAATGGTTAAAGATTTTTCAAATATCAAACGTACCAATGCTAAAAAGATTAAAGTAGGAATTGTTGGAGAAATCTATATGAAATATTCACCATTAGGAAATAACCATTTGGAAGAATATTTAATTAGTGAAGGATGTGAACCAGTGGTAAGTGGAGTATTAGATTTTGCACTCTACTGTTTAGAGAACGTTACTATTGATCATGCGTATTATCAACGAAATAAACGGATACATGGTTTTGCGAAACTTGCTAGTTCGTATATTCAACATTTACAAAATAAAGCAATTTCTATTCTAAAAAAAGATGGTACGTTCCGTTGCCCAGATTCGTTTAAAGAAGTAAAAGAATGTAGTATTGATATGATTGATCGAGGAGTTAAGATGGGAGAAGGTTGGCTATTAACTTGTGAAATGGTCAGCTTAATCCAACATGGTGTAAATAACATTGTGTGTTGTCAACCATTCGGTTGTTTACCAAATCATATTGTTGCTAAAGGAATGATGCGAAAAGTAAAAAATCAATATCCAATGGCAAATGTTGCCTTGATTGATTATGATCCTAGCGCAACAAAAGTAAATCAAGAAAATCGAATTAAATTAATGTTAAGTAATGCAAAATTAATGGAAGACTTATATAAGGTGCAAAAGTAAAATCAACATAAGGAGGTTTTGCGATGGAAAATATATTTTTATATTTTATAATATATAGTTTTTTAGGATGGGTATGTGAATGTATTTATTGTAGCATCCCTGAAAAGAAGTTCATTAATAGAGGGTTTTTAATGGGACCATATTGTCCCATTTATGGATGTGGAGCTTTATTAGTTTTATATTTACTACATCCATTTGCTTCAAATATCGTTCTTTTATTTTTAGCGGGTGTTGTAGTAACAAGTATTTTAGAATATATTACAAGTTGGATTATGGAAGTAATCTTTCATACAAAATGGTGGGATTATTCCACATATCGTTTTAATCTTCATGGAAGAGTATGTTTAAGAAACTCCATCTTATTTGGTATATTATCTATTGTCGTATATTGTTGTATTCATCCACGTATCGTTGCTTTTGTTCAAGATATCCCATCTTCTTATAAGTGGTTAGTCTGTGTTGTTATTGGATGCTTGTTTGTTTATGATCTTGTAAATACAACAATGGCATTATTAAAACGAAATAAAGATATTATGGAAATTGAAGTTCGAATGAATGAATTGAAAAAAGAATTTAAAACTAGAATACAATCCTTATCTGATGAATCCTTTGCTCAAAATATTAAGAATTTATTAGATGGTACAATTGATGATGATAAATTAACATTACAAGTACAAAAATTATATGATTTTATAGAAGAAAAGAAAAAACGGAAAAGAAAAGTACATGAACGTATTAATCGTGCTTTCCCTCATAGAATTGAAAGAAATACAAAACTAAAAATCGAAGAAATCTTTACAACAATTCAAAAATATTTAAAATAAAGAATTTTATGAAAGATGGTACAAAAGAAGCACCTCCAAATGAAAAGAAGGTGCTTTTTTATAGTTTGATAGATAAAAGATAGTATAGAAGTCCAATAAATATATATTTAGATAGGAAAATAGAAAAAAATATGTTATGCTTTAAGCGCTTACACTGGAATTAATAGGAAAGAAGGAGAATAAAATGAAAAAGCTAATTGCATCACTCATGGCGATTGTATTAGGTACAAGTAACTTGTATACATCAGAATATACGCTTGTACAGGCAAAAAATGCACAGAGTGAACAAGTTTTGAATGAAGCAAAAAAAGAGAATAATCATAATGAAAAAAATCTAGCATTGCATGCTCCAGTACGTGCTTCTAAGTACTTACCAGAAGCAAATGGAGTACCAGCTAGAAGACCAGAAGGGGCTGTTGATGGAATTTCTGGAAATCAAACAGATGCTGAACAAAATAGTCGTTGGCAAAGTGGAGAAGACTCCAAATTTAGTGAACAATGGTTAGAAGTAGATTTAGGTGGAACTAGCCTAATTTCACAAGTGAATGTAAAGTTTTTTGCGAAATTGTATGGTAATTTTATAATTGAAACATCGAATGAAAATCATGATCAAGCTACATGGAAAACGATTCAAACAGTCAATGTACCATCTGGTGAAGAGAAAGATCTAATAAAATCTGTAGATTTGAAAAAAGAAGGAAAACCAATTGAAGTTTCTCGCTATTTAAGATTACGTTTTACTTCTGGAAATGCGAATGCAGCAAATAGAAGTATCGGTGTTCGT
Source organism: Longicatena sp. (assembly GCA_020025055.1). Lineage (GTDB taxonomy): Bacteria > Bacillota_I > Bacilli_A > Erysipelotrichales > Erysipelotrichaceae > Longicatena_A. The sequence continues at coordinate 4,065 of JAHHST010000040.1, read as the reverse complement.
GAATTCGAAGTAATGGGAACGAAAAAAAGTGAAGATGGTTATGAAACAGTTACTGGAAATATTGCATTAGGAAAAAAAGTAACAGCTTCTGGAGTAGAGGCTGGTGCTGAACATTGCAAACCAGAATTTGTAGTTGATGGTAAAAAAACAGAAGATTCAAGATGGTCAGCACCACAAATGAAAACAGGGTCAAATCCAAACCAACAACAAACCGCTCAATGGTTAGAAATTGATTTGCGAAATGAAGTAACTGATATCACAAAGGTTGAGTTATCATTTTTTAAACGTGTATATTCAACAGATTATGAAATTCAAACAAGACCAGATAAAAAAACAGCGTGGAAAACTGTTAAACATATGACAAGAGAATCTTTGACTGATCAAAATCCAGTGGATACAATTAAAGATATTCCAAGATTAGATCGCTATGTAAAATTTGTATTTCATAAAGTAAATCCACAAGCAGCTGGAGTAAGTGTTTCATTATTTGAAATTGAAATCAATGGTACACAAGTGCAAACACCAGATGTAGTAAATCCATCACCAGAAACAGCACAAGAAGCAATGCAAGCAGTGACTGCATTAGATGCGATTACTCAAGATTCTAAAACAGTACCATTACCAAAAATGCCTGAAGGATATGAAATTCATGTAAAGGGAAGTGAATTTCCACAAGTAATTTCTGATGATGGAAAAATCAGTTCTCATAATATGTACGATTATCAAATGGAAATTATTTTAGAAGTAACAAATAAAAATAATCCAAAAGATAAAGCTGAAAAATCTTTTCAAGTGCGTGTACCAAACAAACGTGCAAAGAATTCTACTTTATTCCCAAAATTAGAGAATCAAAATCAGGAACCTAAAGTCATTCCTAGTATTCAAGAATGGTATGGTTATCAAGGAGATGTAAAACTTACAAAAGACTCTAAGATTATTTTAAAAGATGCTGCAAATATTGGTTTAGATCAAGTGGCAAAACAATTTCAGACAGATATGAAGCAAATCACTGGATGGACTTTCGAAATTGTACATAATCAAAAAGCAAAAGCAAATGATATTGTGATTGAATCACTTGCGAAAGACACTTATGATACAGGAAAAGAAGGATATTTATTAACTGCAAATGAGGAAGGTATTCATATTCTTAGTAATGGATACAATGGATGTTTTTATGGAACAGTTACTTTGGAACAAGTATTCTATAGACAAAAAGGAGAATATACATTCCCTAAAGGAGTCATTAGAGACTTTTCAAAATATGAAGTACGTGGAGTGATGATTGATGTTGCGCGTACACCATATCGTTTAGATGCTTTAAAGGATATTGTAAAAACATTATCTTTCTATAAAATTAATGAAGTACATTTTCATTTAAATGACAACCGTCATATCGCCACTGGAGGAAATCGTGGAGATTATGAATATTGGAAAAACTCAGAAGCAATGTTCCGTCTACAAAGTGAAAAATTTCCAAGTTTAAAAACAGATCGTAAAAATGATGAATACTATAATAAAGAATTTGGAGGTTCTCCACAATATACAAAAGAGGAGTATCGTAATTTACAAGCATATGCTTCAAATTATGGAATGAATTCTATTTCTGAAATTGATGCACCAGGACATTCTTTATTATTTACAAAATATGTAAAAAATCATTTAGATGAAGTAAAAAAAGTACTACCAGAGATTAATGGTACTATTCATAATCGTCGCGATTGGGAATTATTATCTTTAACTGGAAAAGAGGGAGAATGGTCTACCCAATTTATGAAAACATTATTTGGTGAATATTTAGAAGGAGAAAATCCAGTATTTATGGGAGACACGGTACATATTGGTGTGGATGAATACTGGGGAATTCAAAATAATGAATACCAAGGAATGCGTAACTATATTCGTGAAATGGCGGATACAGTAAAAGAAAATGGAAAAAAAGTTCGTATGTGGGGTTCTATGGTAAATTATTTCGATAATAAAGGAATCAGCACGAAAGACTATAATGATATAGAAATTGATTATTGGACAAAAGATTGGGAAAATGCAGCAAAAAGAAGTAGAGAAGGATTTAAAATTGTAAATGTCGATTCGTTTAATCTATATGGAAATCCAGGACGTGATAAACGTGATATTGTAAATGTAGAGCATGTATTTAACGATTGGAGTCCAAATGTGATTCATGGTGGAGAATCTTTGAAAAAGGCAGATCCAAATTTACTTGGAGCAAAAACTGCATTATGGGCAGATGTTAGTGATATGGGAGTCACAGAACGTGATAATTATGAACGTATTATGCGTCAAGCCGCAATTTTAAGTGAAAAAACATGGGGTGGAACAGACACGGATCAAGACTTTGAAGAATATAGTTTTAAATACGAAAGTTTACAAGCAGGTCCAGGAGTAACCTTAGCATCTAATATTCCATCTAAGACAGGTCTTGTTTTAGATTATGATTTTAATAATGTGAAAGATCAAGTGGTATATGATGGAAGTGGAAATGCATACAATGGTAGTATTCAAGGTGGTATTGTAAAAGAACAAGATGGAAAAGCTTGGCTTGAATTAGATGGACAAACTGCAATCAAAACAGGTTTACAATCTATCGATTATCCATATACAGTACAATTTGATTTACAATTAGGAAAAGAAAATAGTGAAGAACTTCCATTATTTGATAGTAAAGATGGAAGATTAACACTTCAAAAAGATGGAAATCTAGGATTACGTCGTTCTTACTTTAATCAAAGTTTTAATTATAAGGTTGCTTTAAATCAACCAGTTAATGTAACGATTGTAGGTACTCAACAAGTAACAAAACTTTATATTAATGGTAAATTAGAAAAAGTTTTAAGTAGAACAAGAGCTGCAGAGAATGATTATGAGCATTTATTATCTACTTTCGTATTCCCTTTAACAACTATAGGAAAAGGATTACATGGTAAATTAGCAGATATAAAAGTGTATGATAAAGCGTTAAGTCCACAAATCATTCAAGATCTTTCACAAGGAAAGATTGTGCAAGAAGTAAACGTTGCGCAAGGTCAAGCAGCATCCGGTGTAGCACAGAAAAAAGGTGAAGGAAATTATGATATTGATTGGAAGAAATTACGCGTTGGATGGAAAGCAATCGATGGAGATGGAAACGCATTAGATGGTAGCCATACAAGTGATGTTAGTGAAAAAGATTCTTATTTTGAAGGTGGACATAATGATAGTACATTTGCGGTTGATATGCGTGATACTTATGATATTAGCAAAGTTGTACTTCAATGGGATAAAGCACCAATTAAATTCAAATTACAAACATCACAAAATGGTAAAGTATGGACAGACCTTCAAACGATTAATGGTGAAAATGAAAATGTAATTCAATTTAATCAGCCACTTTCTACTCAATATTTAAGAGTACAAGGAATACAAAATAATGGCTCATCATTTAAATTAAGAGAGTTTGAAGCATACGAAACGGTAGATAAAGGTATGTTGAAGAAACTTTTAGAAGAAGCAAGTTTAAAAATTGATGAAAATAAATTGACGTTTGAAAATACGAAAGAATATGCCTCATTCTATCAAGCTTATGTTGAAGCAACAGCAATGTATGAAAGTGCATTGTCAAAGAAAAAAGATATTACATCTACAATAAATCAGTTACGTAATGAATTAGCAAAATTACCAGAGAAACCAGAAAAAGTCGAAGTAACAGAAATAGAGGTAAAAGTAGAAAAAGATACATTACATGTAGGGGAGAGCGTAAAAGCAACAGCAATTGTAAAACCAGCAAATGCAACAAATCCAACTGTAATGTGGGAAACAACAAATCCAGAAGTACTTGCAGTTAGTAAAGATGGAACGATAACTGCAAAGAAAGCGGGAACAGCAACTATCATCGCAACAACTGCAAATGGTAAAAAAGCAGAAGTTAAAATTACTGTAATTAAAGAAGAAACAGAGAAACCAGTAGAAGTCGAAGTAACAAAAGTAGAAATACAGGTGGAAAAGGACACATTACATGTAGGAGAAAGCACAAAAGCAACAGCAATTGTAAAACCAACAAATGCAACAAAT
>JAHHST010000004.1 GCA_020025055.1 Longicatena sp. | reverse complement strand
TACATATACAGTTACTATATAAATATGTGCGAAATGATTGATCATTTTCAAGAATAATTGATTCATTTTGATCGTCAATTCCATACTCTTTTACAAATTGATGTGTCTTTTCTGTATCATTTAATAATTTCATCAAATCTGATTTTGAAACATTATCATATTCTTCTAATACATATTGCATAATACTTTCAATCTTATCATTGAAATTCCTTGTATAACTTTTATATTGATATATTTGTATTGCACCAAATAAAATCATACTAAGACATATACATATAACTAAAATAAAAATAGTTTTCTTTAATCTTACTTTATTCTTCATCAATTCGATACCCAATTCCTTTAATTGTCTTAATAATGTCCGTTCCTAACTTTTCTCTAATTCTTTTTAAATATACGGTAACTGTATTATCATATACATCATTTCCTGTCCATTCCCATATTTTTTGTATAATCCATGACCTAGATACAACTTTATTAATATTCATAAATAATAAATGTAAAATTTTTAATTCCAAACTAGTAAGTACTAATTCTTCTTTATTTTTATAAACAATCATCTTATTAAAATCAAATGAAATATCTTTGACTTGGATAAGATTATTTTCTTGTGTATTTCTTAATATGCGATGAACTCTTGCTAATAATTCTCTAGTTAAAAAAGGTTTTGTAATATAATCATCTGCACCAAGATCAAATCCTTTTACAATATCATCTTCCTCATCTTTTGCAGTCAAAAAAACTGTAGGTATATGCAATGCTTTTATATTTTCTTCATAAAACGTAAATCCATCCCCATCCGGTAATGTCACATCTAATATTATACAAGACGGTTTCGCTTCATTTAAATATTTTTTGGCTGAATCAATTGTATTTTTATGTATCATATCATAGTGATTTTGTTGAAATAAATAACATAATCCTTTTGCAATTGTTTCATCATCTTCTACTAATAAAATTTTCATCACATCGACCACTCCTTGTCATTATTATAGTATAAAAAGGGAATCGATTCATTCCCTTTTATATATTTTCATTGCGAATTGTTTCAATAATATTTTGTGAATTAATTTTATGAACTGAATAATGCATAATAATAAAGACTATGATAAATACAACAATGATTGAAATAAGAATGGCATGTATTGGAAAATAAAACATCTTCATTTTAAAAGCATTGTTAATCATTACAGACAGCATACATCCAAATAGTACACCTAACGCTAATGATTTTGTACAATAAAATAGTATTTCTAAATTTACCATTCGGTTAAATTCAGATGATTTCATTCCCACACTCTTTAACATTGCAAATTCTCTTTGTCGTAAATCAATGTTAGAAGTAATTGTGTTAAAGATATTCGTTATACTAATTAAAATAATCACTGTCAAAAACCCGTATAAGAAAATACTTGTCACTATTCTCATTGCATTAGATTCTTTTGCAAATTGATCTAAATTTGTAATATTTAAAGAATTATTTTGAATTTCTTTTTCAATCACCTGTACATTATCTGTCTTAATCAAAACTTTACTTAAATCCATAGTTATATCTTTTTCATATTTTTGATTCACAATTAAGTAACCACTATCTATTTTGGTATCTTCCATTCCATATAGTGACTGATTCGTAATCGCTCCGATTGTTTTTTCAATCTTCTGCTTCTTTTCGCCATAATATCCTTTTATACGCTCTCCTTTTTCAAAAGTAAAACTACGCATAAACTGATTTTTATATTCTTCTTGTTCTAAATAATGATAATCATTCAAAATACCCTTATCTTTTACATCATCATAATTTACGCCAATCTTCTTACAAAACTTACGATAAGAAGCATCATCCACAGACACAATAGATATATATATAGGTTGACCTTGATACATATTTTCTACATTATTCTTTTGTGTAACTTTCGAATAATATTTTTTATTTATTTTTGATAAATCAAATATATCCATTCCACCATAATGTGCCTGATATAAATATATGACTTGTTCATTTTTTAATATTTCATCTACTTTATTTTTTAATGATTGTTGTTGATCTATCTTTTGTAAAGAATCATAATCCTCAATCATTAGATTATAGTCAATTGTTTCAAAATACTTCGCTGTTAGAGCAAATGCATCTTGTATAAATGTAGATATTGAAATAAACACACATATACTAATCATTAAAGATATTACAGTCGTACGATATTTCTTTTTACTTCTCTTTAAATTTTTATAGGCAATAACTCCTCCCATTCCAAATAATTTACGAATAATATTAGAAGACTTTACCTGTTTTTCATTACAACTTATATCTTCTACATTCCTCAAATTTTGAATTGGTGATACCCTACTAGCCTTTTTTGCTGATGATCTTGCAGAAAAATAAATGGAAATAAATCCTAGGATAATAGCAATTAAAATTGGAATAAATGAAACTTTATAGACAATTCCATTCAAATGTGGAAATAACATGTCTCCTATAATACTATTGACCACTTTTATAACGATATAAATTGCGCCAATTCCTGCTATAATTCCAATTGGAATACCAATACATGCAATGATATATGCTTCTGTTAAGACACTATTTCTTAGTTGCTTCTTTGTTGCACCAATGCTTGCAAGCATTCCATACATCTTTTTCTTTTCAACAAGGGATATTGCAAATGAATTACGAATACAATAAATGCTTGTTAACATAATTATTGCAATAATAATAGCACCTACTGAATACATTATTTTTGTATTTCCATCACTAAATGACAAAGTTTCCCATCGAATTAATTCATTATTTATTTGAATTCGCGAACTATCGAAATTCATCTTTCCACTTCCTATATTATCAAAGTGATCTACCCCTACTATTTGACTAATGGAAGTTTTATACTTGTTAGGATGTTTCAATGTAATAAATATGTCTTGTATAGAATTCGATATATTTGTAGTAATCACGCTATCAACAGGACGCTCTATAATCCCTACAATCGTAAATTCATATGGCTTTGTATGAATCAGTTTTTCATCTATTGCTTCATATTCACAGCTATCATCTATCTTATGATCTTCTTTTATTGAATAACGCTCTTTAATATCAAGTTCAATAACATCTCCTATTTTATATTCCACATCACCATTTGATAACATATGTTCACTAATTAGAATCTCGTGATTATTTTTAGGAAATCTTCCTTTCTTTAGATGAAATGCCAGCTTATCAAATGTATTTCGATCCATTGAATTTAATTGAATGTACGGTTTCGATTCATTTTTTAATCCTTTGAGAATTCCATATCCAATCTTATTTACATAAAGAATATCTTCAATATCTCGATTTTGCTCCAATACATCTCTTTCTTGCTTACTTGTATTTTCGATTTGTAAATGATAATATCCACTATTTACAATTTCTGCTTGTACTAGTGTTTCTTTAAAACTTAAACATAATATTGAAAACCCGCAAATAAGCGCTGTTGATAAAATAACTCCTATAATCGTACTAACTGTTCTTTTTTTATTTAACTTAAGATTTCGAATTGAAAATTTATTAAGAAATTTCATATTTATACCTCTCGTACAATTTTCCCATCTTCAATTTCAATAATACGATCTGCCATCTTAGCAATCTCCATATTATGGGTAATCATAATAATCGTTTGTTTATATTCCTTATTTGATTTTAGTAACAAATTTACAATTTCATCACTAGCTTTTGAATCTAGATTTCCTGTAGGCTCATCTGCTAATACAATTGCAGGTTTTGTAATCAAAGCTCTGCCAATGGATGTTCTTTGCTGTTGACCTCCACTTAATTTATTTGGTAAATGGTATCTTCGTTCTGTTAACCCTAATACAGATAACAAATCATCTATAACTTCTTTTTTGACTTCCCGATTATCCAAATTTAGAGGTAGTAAAATATTTTCTTCAACATTTAAAATTGGAATTAAATTATAAAATTGATAGATTAATCCTACTTGCCTTCTTCGAAATATAGCCAATTCATCATCACTATATTGATAAATATCTTTTCCTTCAATAAATACTTTTCCAGTTGTTGGTCGATCAACACCTCCTAATAAATGAAGTAATGTCGATTTTCCAGAACCACTTGCACCTACAATTGCTACAAACTCTCCTTTTTGAACACAAAAAGAGACATGGTCAAGCGCAATCACACTTGTTGAATCCGTTCCATATACTTTACTTAAATTTTCCACTTTTAAAATTTCCATATTTTTTCTCCTTTATTTTCATATTTAGTATATATAATGTAAAGTGACAACAAAGTGACATACTATAAAATAATTAAAATCTATCCTTTTATAGATACATACATTTTATCAAAAAATTAAGAAACTGTAAGATATCTATATTTTGTTTTTTGCTATAATAATCATAGGTGGTGTTTATATGGAAAAAATTCATGAATCTACTTGCAATATTGATTTAGAATCTGGATTGTCTACCGAAGAAGTAAATCAAAGGATTCAAAATGGATATATAAATATTCAAGATAATACTATTACAAAAAGTTATAAAAAAATATTTTGCGATAATTTATTTACATTATTTAATTTAATTAATGCTATTTTAGCTGGCCTAATTATCTTTGTAGGATCTTATAAAAATATGCTATTTCTAGGTGTCGTTATATCGAATATCATTATCGGAATTATTCAAGAATTACGTGCTAAACGAGTATTAGATCGACTTTCTTTAATAACTCAACCATATGTTTATGTTATCCGTAATCATAAAAAAGAAAAAATACATATGAATGATTTCGTAATTGATGATATAGCCTTAATGACTACTGGTTCACAAGTATGCGCTGATGCCATTGTTAAAGATGGAAGACTAGAAGTAAACGAGTCTTTGATTACAGGTGAGTCTGATATCATCGTAAAAAAAGTTGGAGATTATTTATATTCAGGAAGTTTTGTAGTAAGTGGTAATGCCAAAGTACAAATCATCCATGTAGGAAAAGACAATTATGCTCAAACGATTATGGCAGATGCTAAAGTGCTAAAAAAGCATAAATCTCAATTACGTGATTCTATTAACTTTATTATTAAAATAACTGGGATTTTGATTATTCCTGTCGGTATTTTATTATTTTTAAAACAGCTATATATTACAGAAACAACAGTTGCTGATGCAATTATATCAACAGTTGCTGCCTTACTTGGAATGATTCCAGAAGGATTAGTGTTACTAACAAGTGTTGCTCTTGCCGTTGGCTCTATCAATCTTGCTAAAAGAAAAACATTAGTACAAGAATTATACTGTATTGAAACACTTGCCCGAGTAGACACGTTATGTTTGGATAAAACTGGAACGATTACAGAAGGAAATATGCGTGTAGAAGACATTATTTCAATTGCTAACCACCCTTATGAAATTCAGGATATTCTATACAACCTAATGCACGCTCTTCAAGATGACAATTCAACTGCTATTGCTCTACGTAATTATGCTCAATACTCTCCTGTTCATTTCCATCCTACGAATTTGCTACCTTTTTCAAGTAGTCGTAAATTAAGTGCTGTTTCTTTTCAAAACATTGGTACATATATTTTAGGTGCTTATGAATTCATTCACCAAACTCAAGACGCAACAATGCAAAATATGATTGCTCAACAAACATCATTGGGAAATCGAGTTCTTGTTCTTGCTTATAGTAAAAATGATTTGCATGACGATCAAATTCCATATGATAATACTATATTAGCTCTCATTATTTTAAGTGACCCTATTCGAAAAGAAGCTCCTAAAACCCTTGACTATTTCTTAGCACAAGGTGTTTCACTAAAAATCATTAGTGGAGATGATCCAAAAACAGTATATGAAATTGCGCATAAAGCACATTTACCAAGTTATCATAAATGTATTGATATGTCTCTTGTAAAAGATGAAGATATTCCGAACATCGTTCAATCTTACACTGTTTTTGGTAGAGTTAGTCCAATCCAAAAGAAACTTATGATTCGTTCATTAAAAGAACAAGGCCATATAACTGCTATGATTGGGGATGGTGTCAATGATGTTATGGCACTCAAAGAAGCAGATTGCAGTATCTCTGTTGCTCAAGGTAGTGAAGCTGCAAAAAACATTGCAAACCTTGTCTTACTAGATAATAACTTTTCCAATATGCCTATTATCGTAGATGAAGGAAGACGAGTAATCAATAATATACAGCGTGCTGCTTCCTTATTTTTAGTAAAAACTACATTTTCAATGATGCTTAGTATTCTAACACTATTTATATTAACTCGATATCCTTTTGAACCTATTCAATTAACATTAATATCTTCGTTAACAATAGGAATTCCATCCTTTTTCTTAGCATTAGAACCAAATCATACAAGAGTGAAAGGAAATTTTTTACTAAATGTTTTAGGAAACGCATTACCTGGTGCCTTATGTGTTGTGATTTCAATTATATATGTAAATATACTTTCCTACATCTTTCATTTCAATGCAGATACCATGTCTACAATGTGCGTATTATTGACTGGAGCAAATGGTTTAATTATTTTATATCGTGTCTGTTCTCCTTTCACAAGGAAACGTTTCATATTATTTAGCTCATTAACCTCTATATTTATTCTATGTATTCTTTTACTTCCAAATTTATTTTCTTTAGTCCCTTTGCATTGGATTAGCACACTATTTACTTTACTTGGTATTATTGTATTGCCATTTATTATGAATTTTTTATTTAGAATAGGAAAAAAAATAAAATTAAAAGAACGGATCGAACAAATTGGACAATAACAAAAAGTCATAGATTATTCATAAATTCATCTAGACAAGCAATGAATGAAAAAGATATAATATTGTAGAACGATTTGAAAATGAATATTAACAGGTGTTTTAAACTTAATAAGGAAAAAAGTGAAAATCTTTTGCTGCCCCAGCAGCCGTGATATGGACGAACTCCAAAAAACCATTTCGATTTTATCGTGAGAAGGTGGATAGTAGGATGAAATTAAGCCGAAAGACTTGCCTGTTAATCTACATGTATTCTGCTGGGTGATAGAAAGTGAGGGTTAAAAATGAGTATGGAATGTTGTGCATACAGCTTTCTTTTAGAAGATAGTAATATGTGTGATTATGAGATTGCTACAGATGAATTGGCAAGTCTTGTATCCTTGGCACGTCATCATATAAAACATATTAAACAAGAAGATTTATGTACATTAATCGAACTAATCTACCATGCAAATGGTTCTATTCGTGGAAAATGTGCGATCCAATCAAATGAGTATGATCAATTACATCAAATGTATAAAACTTACTTTATACGTATGGAGCATTTTGTTGTTCCAGATGGATGTATTGGTGCAAGTTATTTACACATACTGCGTTCAAAGACAAAAGCCGTAATACGTTTAATGACAAAAATTAAAAAAGAAGGTCAAACAGTTCCAGATACGCTTTGGGATTTTATGAATCTTTTAGCAAATACCTTCTTTATGATGAGTCTTTATGAAAATAAAGAAGAACATTTCGAAGAAAAAGAATTTATTAGCAGGTCATATGAAAGTTAAAGAACTATGCTTTATTGCTGTCATTGCAGCAATTGAATTTGTAGTTTTCACTTCGTTTTCATTTGTTCTATATCTAGAATGTATAACCGTGACAATTATGTTATTCGCAACTACATTTTCCACAAAACAAGCTGTATTAGGATCCCTTATATTTACTCTTGTAAATTTAACAATTCAGGGTGTTGCACCATGGAGTATTATGTATATATTGATTTATCCAACCTATAGCTTACTTATTGGATTATCAAAAAAATTTTTGAACAAACATTTTATTTTATTATGCGTTCTATGTGGATTTTTATCCTTTTTAACTGGGCAACTTGTGCAAATACCATTTATACTAGTATCAAAACATATTACAATTTATTATATTTTAGCTGGTTTAAAAGTATCTATTCCTCAAGGAATCGTAACAGGTTGTTTTTGCTTTTTAATTTATAAACCAATTTATGCAATATTAAATTCAATTACAAGGAGATTAAATAATGAAAAAATTATGTAAAATTTTACTACTATGTGGATTAGTATTTATGACAGGATGTGCAAAAGAAGAAGCAAAACCTGCAAAAGAAAGTACAACTCTACATATCGTTGTAAATAATGATAAAAAAGAAATATTAAACAAAGATATCACTGTAGAAGGAAATGTTCAAACCTTAGAAGAATTCTTAGAAAAAGCAGATGAATTAAATGCGAAATTAACGGATTCTAAATACGGAAAACGTTTAGATGGAATCTTAGACATTGAAACAAAAGATTGGAATAAAGGACCATGGTGGCTATACTCTTCTACAACAAATAAAGATTGTAAAGAAAATAATATGTGTCCTGCTGCTAGTGAATTAAAAATCGAAAATGGTGATGACTTCACATTCAACTTTACAAAGTAAAACGTAAATAGATACAATTTATATTTCAAGCTATTTAACAAAAAAGGATTAATTCCTATCATTTGATAGAAATTAATCCTTTTATTTTGTTATTTTTTATGAATTTCACTTAAAATTTCTTCGATTTTATTTCCTCTTTCTAAAGCATCATCCACTTTAAAAATTAACTCAGGCACTTTTCGAATAGACAATCTTTTTGCCAACGTACTTCGAATAAATCCTTTACTACGTTCAAGTGCTTTCATTCCTGCTTCTTCCCTAGCTTTTTGACCTAGGAAAGAAACATAAATTTTAGCAATTGATAAATCATTCGTTACTGTAACATCAGTAATCGTAATAAAACCAATTTTTGGATCTTTTAAGTTAAATTGAATAATTTCACTTACTTCTTTTTGAATAATTCCTGCAATTTTTTCTGCTTTTACTTTCATATATTCACCTTATTCAGGATCAACTTGTTGATCTTCATATGCTTCAATAATATCTCCTTCTTTAATATCATTGAAGTTTTCGATTGTTAAACCACATTCGAACCCTGATTGAACTTCTTTTACATCATTTTGGAAACGACGTAATGAACCAAGTTTACCAGTGTAAATAACGACGCCATCACGAATTAAGCGAACACCACATTCTCTTGCCATGTGTCCGTCTGTAACCATACATCCTGCAATTGTTCCAACCTTACTAACTTTATAAGTTTGACGAACTTCTGCTTGACCAATAATTACTTCTTCAAATACTGGTGCTAACATACCCTTCATTGCGCTTTCCATTTCTTCCAATGCTTTATAAATGATATTATGAAGACGAATATCTACTCCTTCTTCTTCAGCTTTTTTACGAACATTTGCATTTGGACGAACATTAAATCCATAAATAACTGCATTCGAAGCACTAGCTAACATAATATCACTTTCTGTAATAGCACCTGCTGTAGAACGAATTACATTTACTTTTACACCTTCTACATCAATTTTTTCCATACTAGCCTTAACAGCTTCTGCAGAACCTTGAACATCGGCTTTGATAATGACGTTAACATCTTGTACTTCACCTTGTTCAATTTGACGAGCTAAATCATCCAATGACATAGCACTAGAAGAATTACGCTCTTGATCAATACGTTTATTTAAACGTGATTCAGCAATTTGACGGGCTTTCTTTTCAGATGCAAATGCTTTGAAAATATCCCCAGCAATAGGGACATCATTTAAACCAATAATTTCAACTGGAGTTGAAGGTAGAGCTTCTTTAATTTCTCGTCCATGATCGTCTGTCATTTTACGTACACGACCAAATGCAGTACCTACTACAATTGCATCCCCTGTATGAAGGGTTCCACGTTGTACTAATAATGTCGTTACTGGTCCGCGTCCTTTATCAAGTTTTGCCTCAATAACCGTACCACTTGCCATTTTATTAGGATTTGCTTGGAAATTTTCAACTTCTGCCAATACTAAGATGGTTTCTAATAAATCACTAACTCCATCACCAAATTTTGCTGAAATATCAGCATAAATAGTATCTCCGCCCCATTCTTCTGGAAGCAATCCTAATTCACTCATTTCACTCATAATACGATCTCTATTTGCTGTTGGTTTATCAATCTTGTTGATTGCTACAATAACTGGAACACCTGCTGCTTTTGCATGATCCACTGCTTCTTTTGTTTGAGGCATAACTCCATCATCAGCAGCAACAACAATAATAACGATATCTGTGATCTGAGCCCCACGTGCACGCATAGCTGTAAATGCTTCATGTCCTGGAGTATCTAAGAATGTAACTTTCTTTCCTTTGACAGATACTTGATATGCACCAATATGCTGTGTAATACCACCAAATTCACCTTGAGTAACATGTGTTTTACGAATTGTATCTAATAATGTCGTTTTTCCATGGTCAACGTGTCCCATGATTGTAACTACTGGAGGACGAGTAACCAATTTAGATTCATCTTCCTCTTCAGAATTAATCATTTCTTCAAAATCATCTTCTTCAATAATTATTTCTTTATGACATTCTACATTAAATTCCATACAAACTAGTTCCACTGTTTCATCATCTAATGTAGAATTAATCGTTACCATAGTACCCATCATAAATAATAATTTTATAATTTCACTTGCATTACGATTTAGTTTTTCAGCTAACTCTTGAACCGTAATTCCATCTGTATATGTGATATCAGTCACTTCAACACGAGCTTGTTGATTACGGTTGTTAAAATCCTTTTTCTTGTTATTACCCTTACGATTTGAATTTCCTTTTTTATTTTGTTGTCTTGCCATATAATCACCTAGCCTTTCAAGCAAGCATGAAGTTTTTGTGCAAAACCTCTATCTAATATTGCTACAGACTTACGGTTTTTATCACCAATTGCTATATTTAAATCCTCTACATTCATAAATACATATGGAACATGGTAATAAACACACTTATCTATCAACTTCTTTTTCCCATTTTCACCAATATCATCTGCAACAATAAGTAAATAAGCTTGGTTACTTCTTATTTTTTTTAAAACGATTTCTCCAGTAGCTATTTTTCTTGCACGTGCTGCAAGTCCTAATATACCAATGACGTTATTCACTAAATAACTCCTTCAATTCATCATATATCGCTTCTGGAATCTCACATTCTAATGACCTTGCTAATGATTTCTTTTTCTTCGCAAGTTCAACAGCATCTACACTTCGTTTTAAATAAGCACCACGCCCATTTTTCTTTCCTGTTTCATCAATTTCCACTGTTCCTTCAGGTGTACGAACAATTCGAATTAATTCTTTTTTTGGAAGACTTTCCATTGTTGCCACGCATTTACGCATTGGTATTTTTTTCATAAAAGTCCCTCCTTTTATCTATTCTTCGTAATATTTATCGTATTCATCAAAATCGATGTCATCATGAATCCAATCATTTTCTTCTTCTTCAATTTGAGCACGCTCGATTTCTTCTAATTCTTCTTCAGAATAAATAGGTTTTAGATCATAATCTTTTTTATTTAAATCAAAAGTAGGTTTACGACGTTCTTCTTTTTCTTCTACTTTTTTCGCATGAGATTTTACAACTTTTTCATCTTGTTTAGCACTTGCATCTGCTAATGTCTCAAATTTAGATGTAAATTCTTGTTTTTCTTTAATATTTACGCCTTCACTACGTTTTTCTTTTGCGATACGTGCAGCTTTTTCTAATTCGGTTTCTTCTTTTTCTTCTGCTACTGCTTCTTCGGCATTTGTAGAATCTGCTTCAATTTCTTGTGTATCTTCTACTGAATAATCGATTTCTTCATTTTGGAATTCTACACCAACTTCTTCTAGTGTTACAGCTTCTTCATTTGCTGTTTCTTCAAATTTTTCTTGTTGAGCAATTGCTTTTGCTTCTTCTTGAGCAGCTAAGAATTTTTCATGTTGTTCCATAGCGATTGCTTTCCAATCAATTCCAGCTTCATTTACATCACTTTCTGACTTAATATCGATTTTACTTCCAGTAAGTTTTACAGCTAATCTTGCATTTTTACCACGTTTACCGATAGCTAAAGACAATTGATTATCTGGTACAATTACTAGTAATCCGCCTTTACGTTCTTCGCTAGGAATAACTGCTAATACTTCCGCTGGTGATAATGCATTTTTAATTAATTCAGTAACATCTTCACTCCATTCGAAAATATCAATTTTTTCTCCACCAAGTTCACTAATAACAACTTGTACACGTTGACCACGTGGCCCGATGCAAGCACCGATTGGATCAATGTTTTCATTGTGTGAATAAACAGCCATTTTTGTACGTTCTCCTGCTTCACGAGCAATTGCTTTAATTTCAATTACCCCATTGAAAATTTCTGGAACTTCTTTTTCAAATAAACGTTTTACTAAAGTTGCATCTGCACGAGAAACAATTACTTGTGCACCTTTTGTTTCTTTATTAACTTCTTTGATTACAACGCGAATACGATCACCTTCATGATAGTGTTCGTTAGGAATTTGTTGGTTTCTTGGCATTAATGCCATTGTTTTTCCAAGATTAACAATGCAGAATTTTTCTTCAACTGATTCTAAAGTACCAACAATCATTTCATCAACTTTATCACAGTATTCTTCGTAAACAACTAATTTTTCAGCTTCACGAATTTTTTGTTTCATAACATTCTTTGCTAAAATAACTGCTGCTCTACCAAAAGAAGCCATATCTACTTCTTCTTCTACAACATCATCTAATTCTAAGTTTTGATCAACCCTTTTTGCATCTTCTAATGAAATTTCTAATTCATCATCTTCAACTTCTTCAACAATTTTACGTTGTTGATAAACTTTAATTGCTCCTGTTTTTTCATTAATATCTACACGTACAAGTGCATCAGGAATTTCAATATGTTTGCGGAATGCTTTGCTTAACGCTTCTTGTAACGCTTCAACAACAACATCTTGAGATAACTTGCGATCACTTTCAATTGCCTGCATGGCTTTCATAAAATCTTTTAATTTCATTTTCTTTTTCCCTTCTTAATTAAATCTTAACACTTAGGCGAATAAGTGCAATATTGTCAGCAGAGATTGAGATTTTTCTCTTCACTGCTTTATCCATGTATTCAATAACAGCTTCGTCATTTTCATATGCACGTAAAAAACCTTTTACTGCATCCATACCAGCTTTAGGATTCTTTAATTTTACATAAACAAATTCATCTATAGCATCTACGATTTGCTGTTCATTTTTTAATTCACGTTCTGCACCAGGTGAACAAACTTCAAGAAAATATTCAGATGCAATAATATCTGCTTCATCAAGTATAGTACTAATTTTTTCAGACATTTCTGCACATGTATCAATATCCATGCTGCCATCTTTTCTCATAATTGCAATTTGTAAAATACGACTTTTTCCTTCTTGATGCCAACTTAAATCATAAAGCTGGATATCTTCTTTCAAGAAAAGTGGAATAATAAGTTCTTTAACTTTTGATAAACTATCCATAACATTCTCCTTTACAACATAATGAAGGAGTGGGTATAACCCACTCCATTGAAGTTCTATCCATAATATACCACGATATCATATTTTTTTCAACATAATATCCAAAAATATTAGGATAAACAAAAAACCGGTTACCCGGTTTTACGTTTTATTTTTCTACGATTGTTTTTCCGTTATACTCACCACATGAACACATTTTGTGAGACATTTTGTATTCACCGCAAGCTGGACATTTCACCAATGTTGGTGCAGCTAATTTATAATGAGTTCTACGTTTTGCTTTTCTAGTTTTTGAACCACGTCTTTGTTGAACAGCCATGTTAGCACCTCCTACTTAATCTTCCAATTTGAATTCTTTCAACTTTGCTAAACGAGGATCTATTTCATCTTTTTTAGATTTCAAATAGTCTTCCTCTTTGACAACTTCCCAACCGTCACCTTTAGGATACTCTTTTATTCCTTTTTTTACAACTTTTAAAGGAACCTCTAAAAGTATCAATTGAAAGATCACCGGTAATAGTTCTACGACATCACCTTTTACCTCGTGTACATCTTCATCATCTGTTTTTTCAAAAGAGAACACTTCCAAAGATTGTGTGTGGAAATCATATTCTACATCTTCTAAAGTTATAGAACACGGCACGATCATCACGCCTTCAATATCCAGATCAGCAAACACTCGTTCACTGGACGTATCGTAATGAATATTTCCTGATACCGTAACATCCTGTAATCCTCTGATTTGGCTCATTTTCTCAAATGCAGCAGAATTAAACGTAATCTTATCAGAAAATTCGATTGTATGTTTATCAGCTTGTAATAGCTCTGCTCTAGACCATTTCAAAAGAATCACCTCGTTGTCTAACCTAACCTATTATAAAGAATTTGATTCATAAAGTCAATATATTTATCATTATTCCCTATGTTTAGGCTACTATATTAAACCACAAAAAGTAACTTAAAGAAAGACTTTTTTTTATTTTTTGTAAAAATTTGTCATAATCCAATTCAAAACATCCTCATAAACGTTATTTTTATGGGTTTCATTCAATATTTCATGACGCATACCTGGATATAATTTTGCTGTTATATTTTTATAACCTACAGCATGCATAAATAGCACTGCTTTATCAAAGTGTTTCTTTGAAATAATGCATGGATCATCCTGTCCCGCAATAAATAAAACTGGCATATTCAAATTATGTCTTTGCCAATTTTCTGGACTGTACGTTTCATTTACTAAGGAAAACAAATTTTCAAATCCATTCAAAGTAAATACAAATCCACATAATGGATCTTGATCATATTCTTGAACAACATTTTGATTACTGCAAATCCAACGATTTTCACTTTCTCCTTCTTCGAAATTTTCATTATGTTTTCCAAATGTTAGTTTCTGTATAAGATCACTTCGATGAAATTCCCCTAATACCTTTATCATTGGGCCAATTAACTTTTTAGCAGTTTTAGAAGCCTTATTATAACTAGGAGAACCACATACAATTAATCCATCAATATCCTTATCATATTTTTTTACATATGTTCTTGCGGCTAATGAACCCATACTATGTCCAAATAAAATGATTGGAACATAGGGAAATACTTCTTTCATCATTAATGTTAATTGATGAATATCTTCAACTAAAGCAATACCTCCAGTATCATAAAAATATCCTAAATCATGTCTGCATTTTACACTTTTTCCATGTCCTCTATGATCATGAATCACACATAAAAAACCCTGCTCTGCAAATTTCTTCATAACATCAATATATCGCTCTTTATGTTCTGCCATTCCATGTACGAATTGAATTATTCCAATTACTTCACATGAAGGTATCACACACATGCCATCAATCACTAATTGATCCTGTTTACTTAAATATGAAAACATTTTTATTCTTGCCATTGTATACCTCCATCATTATCTTGTCCTTATTTTCTTCATTATATCAAAATCATTAAATAATATCTATAAATCCTCTTTTTTTAAATTAACCTATGTTTTATTTTTCATTACAATAATTTATGCTTTATGTTAAAATAAAACATGTTGAAAGAGGTGTATACATGAAAGCCTGTGGTATTATTACAGAATATAACCCATTTCATAATGGACATATATATCATATTAAACAAGCTCGAAAGTTAACTGGGTGTGATTGTCTGATTGCGGTTATGTCAGGTAATTTTGTACAAAGAGGAGAACCTGCTATCATTGATAAATGGGAGCGTACGAAGGCGTGCCTTCATCATGGCGTTGATTTAGTCATCGAACTTCCTTATGTGTTTGCAACGCAAAGTGCAGATTACTTCGCAAAAGGTGCTATTCAGTCCTTAGATCTTGTAGACGTTGACAGTATTGTTTTTGGAAGTGAATGTAACGATATCGAACTGCTCAAAAATATTAGCCAATTCTCTTCAAACGTCTCTGATCAATCAAAAAGTTATGCAAAAAACTTTTCTGATGCAATTTCTAAACTATCAAGCAACGATATACTAGGTGTTGCATATATTAAAGCACTGCAAAACACCACTATTACTCCCTACACTATAAAACGTACAAATGGTTACCATGAATTGAACTATCATGAACAAATTGCAAGTGCAAGTGCCATTCGCCATGCAGTCAACTTAAATCAAAACATTTCTCATGCGACTGTTATGGCAAAAGATTTATCAACAACATTTGCCTTTAAAAATTATTATCCTTACTTGCAGACATTGCTTATGACAGTGAGTCGTTCTTCTTTAAAAGATATTTTATTAATTGATGAAGGAATCGAACAATTATTTAAAAAAAATGCTGAATTATATGATGATTTTGATGATTTCTTAAATGCTTGTATCTCTAAACGATATACAAAAAGTAGAATTCAAAGATGCTTAATTCAAATTCTAACCCAAACTAAAAAAGAAGAAGTTGCATCTCTTCATAAACTTCAACATGTTCGTGTATTAGGATTTAATACTATTGGTAAAAGTTACTTATCCAAACTAAAGAAAAAAGAAAATCTTATTCTTGCCTCACGGTTCAATCAAATTCCTGTTGATTACCGTCAAATGGAATTAAGAGCTACGCAAGCATATGCATATCCTCTTGCACAATCAAAAAGAAAGGAGGAAATTGCCAAAGAATGGCAATCTTTCATATATATACCATGATCATGTTTTTATTCATTTTCATTTTATTCGCAAGCATCTTACTTTATGTAATATTTCCTTTACCACCAAAGCCAAAAAATGAGCAGTATGATACTGTTATTGTACTTGGTTATCCATCAAATAAAAATGGAAGCATCTCTGACATACAAAAAAAACGCATGGATGTAGCAATCCATTTATATCGCACGAACATCACAAAAACAATTTTAGTTAGTGGTTCAAGTGCCCACAATGAATTTCTTGAATCTGAAACCATGGCCAACTATGCTCTTGAACAAAAGGTACCTAAAAATGATATTATTTTAGAATCTAAAGCTCGTAATACCTATGAAAATTTAAAGTATGCAAAAATTATATGCACAAATCAAAATTATAATCATGTCATTGTAGTCACGAGTCCCTTTCACGTTCGTAGAGCTTCTTTTTTTGTAAAAAAATTCTTTTCCAATTATGTCATGGATACCTATCAAGAACGAATTACACTTAAGGAACATATTGATGAATATTTTCGAATGTGGAATACTTTATTTTTTGAATTCAAATATCGTAATAAAAAAGATTGAATCCTATATTCAACCTTAACTTGTTGACAAACTACCTTATTTTGAAAACAAATAAAATCAATTTAGAAAAAGTAGTAGAAAGCTACTAAATTACAGATGATTTTAGGTTACAAATACCTTGAAATCATCTTTTTTTATATCAAAGTGGAGATTAAAAAAAGACTGAATCTTATATTCAATCTTTTTTACTATTTTCAAACACAAAATGATATAAAACAGTTTTGTACTCTGAAAAAATTTGTTTCTTTTCTACAATTTGGAATCCATGTTTTTCATACATAGAACGAAGTTTGTCTTTATGTTCTTTAACATCTAATCGAACCTTAGGATATCCTTCTCTTCTACCTTTTTCTTTAAAATATTCAATTAATAAATCACTATACCCTCTTTTGGAATAATCTGGGTCTACAACTATTTTATGCAAATATAGTGCATTCCCCTTCTTTTCTGATGGCCAATATAATTTATCAACATCAACAATAAACATACCACACACAACTTTTCCATCGCATTTACCTACATAGTAATCATCTATTGTATATGTTTTGGAAAATTCTTCTAACGTAACTTCTTCTAATGTCCATTGTTTCATATCATGTTCAATATTATAAATCACTCTTTTTTTGTACATTTCTAAAATATCTTTAATATCTTCTTTTGTTGCTTTTTCAATCTTTAATGCTTGTTTTTCCATATATTCCTCTCATAAAAAAGGTGAGAATTCTCACCTTATTGTATTACACGTTCAACACTTCGAACACTATTGATTTTCTTTAAATTTGCAATTAATGAGCGTAAATGCTCTGCATTTTCAACAACTACTGTCATTTTTGTAGTTGCTGATATACGATCCTCATCCACCGATGAGTCTACATGTTGTAAGCCTGCTTTACATTGTGATACGACAGTTACAATATCTGATAACAAGAAATTACGATCGTTTGACTTCAAAAGCAATTTTACCTCATATGTTTTTTGCTCAATATGCTCATCCCATTCAACATGAATGAGACGTTGTTTTTCATTTATAATATTAGGGCAATCTTTTCTGTGAACTTTAACGCCTTGTCCAGTAGAAATATATCCAACGATTTCATCCCCTGGAACTGGATTACAACAAGCTGCCAAAGTAATTTTCATTGTATCAACGCCTTCAACACGTACACCGCTTTGGGAAACTTTATGTTTGCGGTCTTGACGGTTGAACATACGTGCTAATTCTTCATTATTCAAAGGAATATTAATTTTATGTTTTACCAATCGTTCAATAACTGCAGCTAAAGATATTTGTTTTACACCAATAGCATACATTAAATCATTATAGGAACTAAAACTTAAAGAACCCGCAATATTTTCGATACGTTTTTGTTCAGAATAAGAAACAACATCTAAATTTCTTCTTTTTAATTCCTCAATTAACATTTCTTGTCCTTTTTTAATATCTAAAGAACGCTTTTCATTTTCTTGTTTTTGGAAGAATGAACGTATTTTATTTCTTGCATGAGCACTTTTTACAATCTTAATCCAGTCTTCGCTAGGTCCAGGAGACTGTTTACTTGTACGAATACTAACTACATCCCCTGTTTTTAATTTTGTATTCAATGGCATTAAAACACCGTTAATCGTTGCTCCAACTGTATGATGTCCTACCTCAGTATGAACTCGATATGCAAAGTCAATTGGTGTTGAACCATTCGGTAAAGCAATTACTTTTCCTTTTGGCGTCATAACATAAACATTTGCTTCGAAGATATCTTTTTGTAACAAGTTCATATATTCTAATGCATCATCATTAACATCATCACTCATCACACTAAAATCTTTAAACCAATGCAATTGTTCTTCAATTTCTTTTTGATGAACTTCTCTTCCACCATGTATATTTTCTTTATATCTCCAGTGAGCAGCAATCCCTTGTTCTGCGATTTCATCCATGGCTTCTGTACGTATTTGTACCTCAAAGATATTTCCATCACCAGCAACAATCGTTGTGTGTAATGATTGATACATATTTACCTTTGGCATTGCAATATAATCTTTAAATCTTCCTGGTATTGGTCTATATTTAGCATGAATATAACCAAGGATTTCATAACATACAGGATCTTCATCTGTGACAATACGAATAGCAAGTAAATCTAATATTTCTTCAAACCTTTTATTCTTTGTAACCATTTTTTTATAAATACTATACAGATGTTTACTACGCCCAAAAATACGATATTTAATATTATGTTCATCCAATAAGTTGCTGATTTCCGCAATCATATTTTGTACTTGTTCATCACGTTCTGCTTTTCTTTTTTCTACAAGTTTAGCAATTTCATAATATTTCTCTTTATTTAAGTATTGAAAACTTAAATCTTCCAATTCATTTTTAATATCACTTATACCTAATCGATGCGCAATCGGTGCATACACCTCTAATGTTTCACTCGCAATTTTTTTCTGCTTCTCTAACGGCATATATTGCAATGTACGCATATTATGCAAACGATCTGAAAGTTTAATTAAAATGACTCGAACATCTTTGGCCATTGCAATAAATATCTTTCGATGGTTACTTGCAAGATATTCTTTTTCATCTTTAAACTTCAAAGCTCCTATTTTTGTTACAGACTCAACTAAAGATGCTACTTCCTCCCCAAACATGTCTTTGATAACATCAATTGTAACATCACAGTCTTCCACTACATCATGTAGCAATCCTGCTGCAATAGTTTTTGGTCCAGTACGCAATAGTGCTAAAATATAACCTACTTGTATTGCATGTATAATATAAGGCTCTCCACTTTTACGAAACTGTCCTGAGTGATTTTTTTCAGCAAAATAATAAGCAGTTTCTATTAAATCAATATTTTCTTTATGCTTAATATATTGCTTAATTTCATTCATCATTTCATTGAACGTAACAGTATTCTTTCTTACCATATTCCATCACCCTCATTCACTAAAAGGGATGTTCCCTTTTATTTATAAGTTATTATAGAGAATACATCACAATCTTTTAAATGTTCTCTTCCTTTTAACGCTTCTAGTTCAATCATAAATCCACAACCTACTACATTACCACCTAATTGTTTAATCATTTCAATCGTTGCATTTACAGTTCCGCCTGTTGCAAGTAAATCATCAATAATTAATACTTTTTGACCCTCTTTAATACTATCTTTATGCATATGTAACTCATTACTTCCATATTCTAAATCATAAGATGCACTCACTGTTTCACGAGGTAATTTCCCTGGTTTACGAACAGGAATAAAACCAATTCCTAGTTCACGTGCAACAGGACATCCAAAAATAAATCCTCTTGATTCTGGACCTACAATAACTTCAGCACCTACTTTTTTCGCAAATGAAATCAATTCATCACATGCACTTTGGAATGCCTTACCATTTGCCATTAATGGCGTAATATCTCTAAATAAGATTCCTTCTTGTGGAAAATCAGGAATACTTGCTATATAATCTTTATAATTCATGAAAAATCCTCCTAATAATTTAGTTTTATTATATCAAATTTTTGTTAAAATTGCATATTAAAATATTTCTGTTACAAAAATATTCATTTTCTTTCTTCCTTTGAAATTATTTATTCTTAAATTTCCAATAAATGAATACTTTTTATTTTCATCAAATGATTTAAATGCTGTACTATTAAACTGCATCGCCTCTAATTCATCATTGATAATCCATTTTGTATGTGCTCCATTGCTTAATGCTTTACATGCTTGAACTTTTTGATTTTCAATAATAAATAATGGTTCTTGAAATCCTTCTCCAAAAGGTGCTAAAAGAGATAAACTTTCAATTTCCGAAATATTTAAATCTTCTAATGTAACATCGATTACATCATATTTTTCATTTGTTTCAAAGACAACATTTTCCATCTTATTATTTACATAATCTTGTATGAACTGTTTTTTATCAAAACAGAATCCAATTCCAGCTGCAGCCTTATGTCCTCCATAAGAATCTAATTCATTTTTACACTCATCAAAAAATGTCGTTAAATCTAACAATCCTTGTGAACGAATGCTTCCTTTAAATCCATCTTTGCTTTTCGTTGCCACCATAATTGGCATATGATATTCTTCAGCTAATTTCCCAGCAACTAATCCTACGATTCCCTCATGAAAGGAATCATCAAATAACAATTGAAAATTATATTCATTATGAATTAGCGAACGTGCCTTTTCTAACATTTCGTTACTCATCTGTTTTCTTTTTTCATTTAATTTGGTTATTTGCATTGCAACAAATTGAATTTGTTCTGCTGAGGTCAATAACAAATACCGGACTGTGTTATTAACATTTACCATATCTGCCAAACGTCCTGTTACATTTAATTTTGGAACAATTTGAAAAGCAATTAATATTTCATCCCATTTAGGATAGCGGTCATTTGCTAACATTTGAATTGGAACACAATATCCTTGTTTTAAATATTGAATTCCTAATCGAACAATAGCTCTTGCTTCTTTTCTTAATGGCATCACATCTGCAATAATAGCAACACATGCTAATACTACATGTTCTTTCTTTTCTCCAATTAAAGCACGTGATATTTCTAATGCAACTCCAGCGCCACTTAATGTAGAAAATTCCTCTCCCATAAACTGTGGGTGTAACAAGCAATAACAATCTACTTCTTCATCCATTGTGTGATGATCCGTAACAATAACATCAATTTTTAATTTCTTTGCATATTCTAATGCATCAAATGCTTTTACTCCATTATCAACTGTAATTAATAATGTATAACCTTTTTCTTTTGCAGATTGAACCGTTGATACATTTAATCCATATCCTTCTTTAAATCTATTAGGTATATAAAATCCACATGGAATACCGAATATTTTTAATGCATCTACTAAAATAGCAGTAGAACATATTCCATCTGCATCATAATCACCGCATACTAAAACCTTTTCTTTGTTTAATTTTGCATCATATAATCGTTGTATCAAAACATCCATCCCATTTGCGTCAAATGGATTCATTAGTTCTGGTTCTTTCAATAATCCGGCAATTTCATCATCATCAATATCCTTACATGCCAGCACTTTAGCACATAATGCAGATAAATGAAATTTTTTTCTAATATCTTCTATACGATTCCCTTTTAATTTATGTATTTCCATAGTTAATCACCATTTATAATAATACCACAACTTCATTTGAAACATCTAATATATGCTACAAAAAAAGAACTATGCATCACATAGTCCTTAATTTTCATTCTTTTTTTCTTGTAATGAATGATTATTTTTATATACTTCTTTATGTTTTTCTTTTTTTAATTCTAATTCAGCACCTAAATCAATACCCATTTCATATTGATATAAATCCTCTTTTAGATTTTTATCTTTTTGATATTTTCTTTTAATATCCATAATTTCACCTCATTTATAGTATGAGGTGTTATATATTTTTTATACTAAAAAATATCTTCTACATCTTCAGTAATTGATTTTTTTGGATATATATTAATGCTCTCCATATTTTCGATACACTCATCTAACAGTTTTTCAAAGTCAAATCTACTTTCTAAACGTTCTGCACGTTTTCTTGTTGGTTTTGTAACTGGATTTTTTGGTGTGAAAATCGTACAACAATCTTCAAATGGTTGAATAGAAACATCATATGTTCCTATTTTTTTAGAAATATCAATAATCTCTAATTTATCCAAACATGCAACTGGACGAATAACTGGCATATCTGTAACACAATTAATTGTTTGCATACTTTCTAATGTTTGACTTGCTACTTGTCCGATACTTTCCCCATTAACAATTGCTAAACATCCTTGTTTTTCTGCAACCTTTTGAGCTAAACGATACATCATTCTTCTCATAATTGTTATAGCATAAGATTCATCACAATTTTGATAAATTGCTAACTGTAAGTCTGTAAAAGGCACAATATGTAAACGAATATGTCCTTGATAAGGTGCAATAATTCGAGCTAACTCAAGCACTTTATCCTGTGCTGCTTGGGATGTATAAGGAGGTGATGCATAGTGAATACATTCAATTGAAATACCACGTTTCATTGCAAGATAACAAGCAACTGGAGAATCAATACCTCCACTAAGCATAACTAATGCCTTACCTCCAACTCCAACAGGATATCCACCATTTCCTTTAATCTTATCTGTCATAATGTATGTTGCATATTGATGCAATTCAATTTGAATCAATAAATCTGGTTGTTTAACATTTACTTTTAAATCTGTATTACGTAATATTTCACCTGCAACTGCACGATTGATTTCATCAGAAATCATTGGAAATTGTTTAAAACTTCTACGTGCCTGAATTTTAAAAGTTTTTGCATCACTTTGTTGTGCAAGTTTTAAACTTGTTTGCTTGATTGCTTCAATATCCGTATCAACTTTTAAAGCAAATGAAAAAGATGAAATTCCGAATACTTGTTGTAAATGTTTTGCAACTTCTTCATGATCTTCTCCATTTAACATAATATATAAACGATCATGTGTACGTTCATATGTTAATTTATCGTAATCACGTAAAGCATTTTTTACATTTGTTAATAATCGTTTTATAAAATCTCTTTTGTTTTTTCCTTTGGTAGATAACTCACCAAAACGAACCAATATATGGTCATAAATAAATTTATCTTGTTCGAAAGTCATTGTGAATCTCCTTTAATGTTTCTATAAATAACTCAACTTCTTTTTGTGTTGTTAAATGCGATAAAGAAACACGTACTGCGTGAGTCGCACGAGTTTCTCCTAATCCCATTGCTAATAACACATGAGAAATTGCCTTGCTTTTGCTTGAACATGTACTTTGTGCTGAGACAGCAAAACCATTAGCATTCAATGCATTTAACATAATTTCGCTACCTATTTTTAAATCTGAAAAATTCAAAATAAATGGTGATGCATTCGAAGGACTATTTACAACTAAATCCTCCATATTTTCAATTTCTCTACGTAAATATTGATTAAGTTTCAAAACATGCTCATATGCCTTTTTTTGTTCTTCTAAGGCTAGTCGTAATGTCTTAGCAAACACAATATTGCAAGGTGCATTACTCGTTCCAGCTCGAAGTCCAAATTCTTGTTGACCGCCACTGATTAATGGTAATAACTCAACATTTTGCTTTTTATATAAAATAGCGCTTCCTTTTAATCCGTAGATTTTATGTGCAGAAAATGTTGCCATATCTACACATTCAATTGGAATCTCTATTTTACCCAGTCCTTGAACAGCATCCATATGAAATGCAGCTCTTGAATTTTGATGAACATATTCTGCACATTCTTTGATTGGATTAATTGCTCCAGTCTCATTATTAACCAACATCATACTTACTAAAATAGTATCTTTGCGCAAAGCCTTCTTTAAGTCTTCTAAAGAAACTACCCCATCTTTATTAATTGGTAAATATGTAATTTCAAATCCAAATTCATCCTTTAATTGTTCCAATGAATTATGTACACTAGAATGCTCTTCACAAGTAGAAATAATGTGTTTCCCTCTTGTTTGATAATGTAAAGCATATCCTTTCGTTGCATAATTATTTGATTCACTTGCACACGAAGTAAAGATGATTTCTTCTTTATTTACATGTAAAAGTTGTGCAATCATTTCACGGCTCTGTTCCATCAATTTTGATGAATTTCTACCAATTTCATGTAATGAATCGCTATTTCCATAATACGTATTTAACAACTTTGTATAAGTATCAATAATTTCCTTACGCACTGGAGTTGTTGCTGCATAATCTAAATATATCATATCTACGCTTCCTCTACTAATAATTCTGGTTCTTTTTTCGCAATCAATTTTTCATATGCTCCTGGATGTAATTTCTCAATACATTGGAAACTAATTTTCAATGCTTTTGTATACTGTCCATTTCTAAAGCATAAATCCGCTCTTGTTAACTCAGAATCAATATCTGGATATGTTGAACGATATCGATTTCCAAATACAATCGCATTTTCTACCATAACAGCCATTCCTACTAGATTATTTACATTATTATATAGAGTGTAGATATAATCAATTGATTTACGTAATTCCGCATTTAAACGCTTTACATCAAGTGGAGAATTATCTAATATTGTTTGAATTTCACGAATCATAATTTCTCCTCTATGTAAATCATCTTCATATTTATTAGATACACTTGGTAAACGATGTTTTCTTATGTTTACTCGAATTTCATTTAAAATAAGCTGTAGTTTAATTAATTGTTTCTTTGCTCGTTCTTCATCACTACATGCGGTATCTAATTTTTGTTTCATTTCTACTACTTCATTATTAAATATAGAAATGCTTTGTTCAACTTCTTTATATGCAATCAAAATTGTCGTATATGGTTCTTTCTGTTCTTGAATAACCTTTTTCAATTTACGTTCCATATCATTTAATACTTCTAATTTTGCTGATACTTCTTTTAATCGATCCGTCCAATTTTCAAATCCAAAACGTTCATAAACTCGATTATATAATTCAATTATATTTTCAACATCTGTATTTATTATTTTAACACCATCTAATAAAATATCTAAATTTTCGTCGATTTCATCAAATGCTTTTTCTTCTTTATTTATCTGTTCCTCTAGCTGTGAAATTCGTTTTTCACAATCATTTAAATCATCAAATACTCCCTCTAATTTACCATTACGTAAACGATTAAGACACTCTTTTAATACATCACTTATAAAATCAAGATTTTTATGTACTTCTAAGTGTTCTAAATATACCCCTTTATTTTTACATTGTGCATAAGCATAGCCAACCTCATCTATCGCTCTTGGTAATATGCCTTTTGCACGCTCATACAAGCTAGGAAGTTCATCAACCAAAATTCGTAATTTGTCGATATTATCTTTGATTTCTTTTTGTTGATCAGCAGCCTTATCAAATTCAGATGCAAACATCCACTCTTCAAAGGAAGAAAACATTTTCTCAATTGAAGCTATTTGCATTTCTAGATACTCACATGTTTGAGCATAAGAAGCTCTATTCGTAGAAATCTTTGATTTTAATTCTCTAAATTCATCTTTTAACATATTAATATGAGTACGTTGTTCATTTTCTTTTTCAAGTACTTCATCTAAAGTTGAATTTACAGTATTAACAACCGCCTCTAAAGCATTTAATTCTCTCTCTAATGAAGTAAGTCGTTTCAATGCCGCTTTCACTTTGTGAACGTAAATCATATCATCAATTTCTGCTAATTCGACACTACAAGCTTTTAATTTTTCTTGAATTTCATCAAAGTCAATTTTGCACTGATCAACGTTTTCTGCCATCAATTCATTAACTCTTGATAAAGCGACAGCTTTATTAAGTTTAAAAGCTAATGGAATACTTTTTAAACGATTATAAAAAGTTTCATTCTCATTTAACATTTTTTTTGCTTTCTTCTTACGAAGAATCATTCTGATAATTGCAATAATGATAATAAAAGCCACTAGAATTGCAAGAAAAATCACAGTCTTTAATGGTACGACATTTTTTATATTATTGATTAAGTTCCCCATTTTTAAAACACCTCTCTATGTTTCATACACTTATTGAATATATTGTATCATATTTATAGTACTTAGAAAACATCATCATTCCTAAATTATGCATTATTTTTCATTTTTTAATTTTCTATATTTGACAATTTCCTATCTTTTGTGATAGTATATTAAAGCGTAAAATTGATAGCAGCATACAAAGTCTTGCAACTAAGCGTCTTTAACGTATTTAATACGGAATATCGTGTAACTCGGCTGCCTAAGAGCGAAGGTATTGTAAGTAAAGACACTATGTAATGATGATTTGTACTGTTATTGTTTTATAGCTATAAAACAATAAGGAGGACATTAAAATGTCAAGAGTAAAAGGACCAGTTTGGAAAAAATCTCGTCGCTTAGGATTCTCAGTTTTAGAAACTGGAGAAGAACTTCAAAAACGCGCATATGTACCAGGTCAACATGGACCAACTAAACGTGTAAAATTAACTAACTACGGTTTACAGTTACACGAAAAACAAAAAATTCGTTTCATGTACGGATTAAATGAACGTCAGTTCCACAATTTATTCGTTAAAGCAAGCAAAATGAATGGTGTAACTGGTGAAAACTTCTTATGCTTATTAGAATCAAGATTAGATAACTTAGTATATCGTTTAGGATTTGCTCGTACTCGTCGTCAAGCTCGTCAACTTGTAAACCATGGACATATCTTAGTAAATGGTAAAAAAGTTGATATTCCTAGTTTCTCAGTAAAACCAGGATCAACTATCGAAGTTAAAGAAAAATCTAAAAACTTATCATTAGTTAACGAAGCTTTAGAAGCTAACTTAAATACAGTTGCATTCGTAGACGTTAATAAAGATGCTAAAAAAGGTACATACTTACGTTTACCTGAACGTAGCGAATTAAACCAAGAAGTAAACGAATTATTAGTAGTAGAATTCTACAACAGATAATCATAAAAAAACCGGGTATCCGGTTTTTTTTTACCTATTTTCCTAATAATGATACATGTTCTGCAAAAATATCATACGAACGATGCTCAGCTCCATCATTTCCTTCATAAGTACGTGATTGAATTCTTCCTTTAATTGCAACGCAATCTCCTTTTTTTGCAACATCAGAAGTTGTTTGAGCAATTCCTTTCCATAAAGTTACAGAAAATACATCATCTTCAAATACACCATTACTATTAGGGAATGGACGTTTTACAGATATATCCATAATTGCATACTTATTCCCTACATTCGATTCTCTTAAAATAGGCGGTTCTACGATTGTTCCAACAAAAGCTACAATATTCATTTATTTTACCTTCTTTCTTATTTAGTTGTTTTTTTATATACTAACCGCATAAGCATCTCTCCTTTGTGAACATATTATTACATAGGTTAAAATATCTCTCAAAAATGCATATTTGCATATATATTTATCTAAGCATCTAATTATATATAAAAAAGGTATCTTTTATATTAAATAAAAGGTACCTTTTTTCCAAATATACAAATTTACTATAAATTACTAGCATTTTTCTGGCAATAATTTAACAATACTCTTTTCTGCATGTTCAATGTATTTTACTGCATTTTTGATATCATCAGAACTAATTGAATCCAATATATTCATTGAATCAAAGAAATCACAACGCTCAAAGAAGCATCTAGCTGTATTAATAGCGACATCATCAAAACTATTTAATCCACGAATTGCTTGTCCAAAATAACGTTTCTTTAATTGTTCCAAAATTCTTTCATCAATATTTCCTATCTTTATACGTAATATTGTTTCATCAACTATTGATAAGAATTCTTGGATTTTATTCGTTTCTGCATAAAACAACATCATACCATATTCTTCTCCTAGATCTGCATCACATCCAATATAATCATTGAATATTTTTTGATCAATCCATTTTTGAAAATCTGGATATAAATTACTAAAATATGTATCTAACAAAATTCGTAAACACCATTCTGTTTTTATTCTCTCCTTAATATCTTCAATACTATCTAATTTAAAAGCCACAGATACTTTTGGAATTGAAACATCCATTTGAAATACATATTCTTTTCTAGCAACATCTTTAGGTTCTTCATCATAAATTCGATGAATTTGATTTGCTTTTGGAAATTTTTTCTTATTTTGATTATCTTTTACATATTTTATTACTTGTGTTGGTTCTTCTCCTGTAACAATTACTAAAACCATTCTGCTTGGATGATAATTCAATCGATAGCACTCTTCTAAATCAGATAAAGTCGTATTTGATACTGTCTCACTATTTCCTCCAATATCATATTTTAATGGATAATTTTTGTATAATGATGAATAAGTTTCCATTAACAACCTTGAATCACTCATTTGTTGATACATGTTTAATTCTTGAATTATAATCCCTTTTTCTTTTTCTACACTTTTTTTATTAATTGATAGTTCTTGAACAAAATCTAATAATAAATTTAATGGTTCTTTAATAGAATTACTAGTAGAAAAATAATAAGCCGTCTCTGAATAAGAAGTAAATGCATTTACATTTGCACCCAATTTAGAAAATTCTTCCATTACATCACCATTTTTCATTTCAAACATCTTATGTTCCAAAAAATGTGCGATTCCTGCAGGAAACTCATACATATTCCCTTTTGAGTCTTGTTGTTTTAAATCTAATGCTGATAAAGGTGTTACCATCATTCCTAATGATTTTTCATATCCATCTTTATGCCATAAAATAACTTTTAATCCATTATCTAAAGTTTCTTCATAACGTGTCTCTTGATAACGTCGATTATATATTTTGTTCATTCGCATCCTCCTTACATAATAATACTGTTCCCTTATATGTACATTTAGATATTGCATCTATAACATTTTCCTTAGTAATACCTTCTATACATTTAATAATATCTTGAATTTCACAATTTCTTCCTAATAGAATATTTTGATATGTAAAAGCCATAAGTGAATTCATATTATCTCTACTAGATTTTAATGAGCTAATAATCAATCTTTTTGTTGTATCCAATAGTTGTTGATCAAAATCTCCTTCCACTACACGATTAAATTGTTCTTTGATCAATTGAATGCTTTCTTCGATATCTTTTTGTTCAACTCCTGTTGTAACACCTAATGCTCCATCATAAGATATTAAGTTTGAATAAATTGAATAACATAGACTTCTTTTTTCACGAACTTCTTGGAATAAAAAAGATGTTGAAAATTGTCCTAAAATCCCATTTGCCAATCGCAATGCATAATAATCTTGATCTACAATTGACGTATTTGTAAACCAAACCATCATAATATAACTTTGTGAAATATTTTTATAAAGTTTTACCATCTTTTCAGATTCATTATTTTTCACGCTATAGAAACTAGGATAATCCTGTATACGATCATTAAATGGCAAATATTGTTGAATATACGAAGTGGCTTCATTTTCATCAAAATCTCCACACATAATAATATCAATTATATTTTCATCAATCATCTCTTGATAAGCATCTATAATATCTTGTAAAGTAAGATTCTTTACGTCATCGTAAGTTCCTAATGTACTTATTCCTAACGAAGTATTCTTTCCAATTTCATTCAAACCACATGTAACTATATATTGTTGGGGATCATCCTCCATACGTTTAATTTTAGATAATAAAATATCTTTATTTTCTTCAAAAATCTCTTGTTTAAATAAAGGAAAGAATACTATTTCATTTAAAAACTTAAAAATTCCCTCAAATAAACTATGCTCTTCACTCACATATGTTGGATTTATAATCTTTGTGCGAATTTCAAGTACATGACTCTTTCCAAATCCCATAGTTTGTGCACCAAGTGTTGCACCATATAAATTATCCTGAGCATCTGTCATTTTCTTCTTTGTATCATATTTTTTACAACGATCCATCATCATAAGTGCTAACAAAGTTCTTGACGCTGCTGATTTTTGTTCTAATGAATATCGAAAACGAACACTTATACCTATATCCTTAAATTTATTTGACATTATAAAATAAGCATTTACACCTTTTTTTATTTGCATATGACTACCTCCACAATTACTATTATTACCTAATACATTATTTTTATATGAATAATAATTATTATATCATGTTTTTAAATAAAAAACGCAAAGATTACTCTTTACGCTTTACATATCTTCAAAATCTTCATACTGAACTAAAACTTCTCTAGGTTTTGAGCCTCTACTTGGTCCAATGATTTTTTGTTCTTCCATTACATCAACTAATCTTGCTGCTCTTGCGTATCCAATACTGAATTTACGTTGAATTAGCGATGTACTTGCTTTACGATTCATAATCACAAATTTTTTTACTTCTTCATACAGAGGATCTGCGCTCTCTTGTGATGACGCATAACCATTGTCTACTGCTTCTAACCGCAAAAACGCATCTTCATATTTTGGTTTTCCTTGTGAACTTACATAATCGCAAATTTTTTGTACTTCATTATCACTAACAAAGACACCTTGTACACGAATTGGATTTGTTTCTCCTACAGGGATATATAACATATCACCATAACCTAATAGTTTTTCTGCACCCATCTGGTCTAAAATCGTACGTGAATCAACAGCACTAGAAACAGCAAATGCTATTCTTGAAGGAATATTTGCTTTAATAACTCCTGTGATTACATCCACACTTGGTCTTTGTGTTGCAACAATTAAGTGAATACCAGCTGCACGTGCAAGTTGAGTAATTCTTTGTATACTCGCTTCCACTTCTTTAGCAGCAACAAGCATTAAATCAGCTAATTCATCAATAATTACAACAATCCATGGTAGTTTTTGTAATCCTTCATCTGGATGCTGATCAATATAAGCATTATATCCAGCAATATTTCGTACTTTTGCTGAAGCAAATAATTCATAACGTTCATCCATCATGTTCACAATAACCTTTAAAGCCCGATTTGCTTCTTCTCCATCCGTAATTACTGGTCCTAATAAATGAGGAATTTGTTTATATGGTGTGAATTCAACTTTTTTAGGATCTACTAATAACATCTTTACTTCATCTGGTTTTGCTCTCATTAAAATCGATGTAATAATTGAATTAACACATACGCTCTTCCCACTACCTGTTGCACCCGCAATTAATAAGTGAGGCATTTTATTTAATTCACCATATACACAGTTTCCCATCAAATCTTTACCTAATGCAAACATTAATTTTTTACCACTATATTTATCAGGTATTGACTTTAATAATTCTTTCATTAATACACTTGTTTTTTCAATATTAGGAATCTCGATACCTACCGCACTCTTTCCAGGAATTGGTGCTTCAATTCGTATATCTTTGGCAGCTAAAGCCATCTTAATATCATATTGTAAATTACTAATTTTATTAACCCTAACACCTAAATCCGGCTTGACTTCGAATTTAGTAACTGATGGTCCAATATGAGTAGCAATTAATGATGCACCAACACCAAATTCATTAAGTATTTCAATTAATCGCTGTCCACTTTCATTCGCATACTTGATATTCGCAATACTTTTTCCTTTTTTTCCAATGTCTGCCAACAATCCTAATTTAGGCAGTTTATATTTTGACCAGTCTTCTGTAAAACTAGATACAAAATTATCTTTATGACCAAGAGTATCTTCTATAATTCGTTGATCTTCTTTCTTTTTATTTGATGTCGAATGTTCTGCTGTTCCAATCACTAAATCATCATGCTCTTCAGATTCTTTTTCAATTGGAGTTCTTCCATCTGTAACAATATCAAATTCATCATCTACATCTAAAAATGAAACTTGCCCTGGACGAACTCTTGTTTCTAAATCAATCTTACCAAGCATACTAGATTGCTTTGGCTCATAAATATCCACATATTCCTCATGTTTAATTTTCTTTCTGTTTGTTTTTTTATTATGTGCATATTGCTTCATACTTGATACAGTTTCTTTTGTATTATTTACACCATTTTGTATATATACAAATATAGGTCCTGATATAATCAAAATTAAACCTAATATAACTGCAGTAATAATAATTATTTTTGTACCATTGTAGTCTAATAAAAAGGTAAATATAGAAGCTAAGAAGGCTCCTATAATTCCTCCACCGTTTTGAATTCCTTGAAATGCTTCTAGACTATGACTAAGAAAATGGGATAGAATATCCATCCCAATTAAAGTCTCATCACTAGGCAAACTTGCTGAAAGAATCCATGCAAATAAAAGAGAAATGGTTCCTACACTGTATTTTAGAGGTATTTCTGAAATATTCTTTTTAAACATCCATAATACAGCAAAAATAATTACAATCCCATAAATAATCCCATATAAATTTCCAAATATATATTGGACAATTCCAGTCATAAGTTGACCTAAAAATCCGATTTTCAAACTTCCAATAAGACACAACGATATTAGGATTAAGGCATATATGTATATAACAACCTCATTCTGTGCAGCACGTTTATTTTTTTGTGATTTTTTATTTTTTTTCTTTGCCGCCACTATGCCTCTCCTCCTTTAATAAATCTAATTAATTTCCATAATTACAGGTAAAACCATTGGTCTCTTTCCTGTTTCTTTTAATAAATACTTAGTAATTTTATCTTTTGCTTCTCCTCGTACTGTTAGATTATCATATCGATTTTCAGCAACTGCTTTTTCTATACAGCTTTCCATAATATTACCTACTTCTTTTACAATATATTCTGCATCTTTCAAGTAGATTAATCCACGTGTTTGTACATCTGGTCCATTTGAAATTTCCTTTGTTTTATGATTTACCCCAACACCGATAATCATAACTCCATCAGTTGATAAAACTTCACGATCTTTCAATACAACACCAGTAACATCCCAATTTTCTTTTCCATCAATCATTGTATCTTCTAATTCTAAATGTTCAGATACATTCTGTAAAACCTTATCTTTAAATACAGCAATTTGCCCATTTTCTAAAATTACAATTCGATCAGGTAAATATCCCATTTTCAATGCTAAATTTGCATTCACATACAAATGTCTATATTCACCTTTTACAGGAATATAGTATTTAGGTCGGAATAAATACAACATCATCTTTAAATCTTCACTGCTTGGATGCATAGACAATACTGTTTTAGAATCTAATGTATAAATTTTTCCGCCTTCTTTATAAATTTCATTTTCCATATTGTTTGCATCTAATTCTGTACCACTAACAATTGGACTTGCGACAATAATTGTATCACTTGTACGGAAACTTACATCTTTATCTTCGTGGTTAGCAATATTTGTCATTGTACGGAATAGATTTTTACCATTGCCACTAATTAATACAACCACATCTTCCATATCATCACGGAAATCTTTTTCTGAAACTTCCATATCTTTAGGAACAGTATAATAATTCATAGCTTCTAAATGTTTCAATAAATCACGTATGCCCTTATCATGGAAATAAATTTTCCGATTATATTTTTTCGTTAACTCTATAATTTCAATAATTCTAAATAAACTCTGTGAATATGAAGAAATAAGAATACGTTTTCCTTCACTTTGCTCAAAAATAGGTTCAATCAATGATGTAATACGATGTTTAGGTGCTGTGTGCCCTTGGCGATCTGCTGCCTGTGACTCACAAAGTAAACATAAAACACCTTTTTTTCCAATATCGCTTAATTCATTTAAATCACATAAGAATTCATCTTGTAACATATCATAATCAATAATGAATTCTCCTGTATATACGATATATCCTTGATCTGTATAGATGGCAATACCAAAATTATCTGGAAAAGCATGTGTCATTGGAAATGTACGAACTTTAACTCCCCCAATTGTCTGTCTACTGCATCTTTTTAAGCGATGAATTCTAGTATTTTTAACTCCTTCTTTTCGTAAGATATCTTCTATTATTCTTGCAGTTAAAGCACCTGTATAGATTGGAGCTTTAATTTGTTTCATTAGATATGGCAATGCTGCAACAACATCATCATGTGCATGTGTAATAAAAATACCTTTAACTCTATCTTTATTTTCAATTAAATAAGAAAAATCAGGGATAATAAATTCTACTCCTAATTGTCCTGTATCTGGATATTTAAGTCCAGCTTCTATAACAAATATTGCGTCATTAACTTCGACAACAAGCATGTTTTTTCCGTCTTCATCAAGACCTCCAAGCGCAAAAATGCGAACTTGATCCATAATAAAATCCTCCTTTTATATTATGATTATATGATGTGTGAATAAATCTTTATTTGATTACAAACTTACATAAACCTGTTTATATTATACCACGATTAGTTTAGAAAATGATAATTGAATTATGATTTATTAAAATAAAAAAAGTGATTACTCACTTTTTTAGATAGTTTAACACTTATTGTGTTGTGGACGATCTTTAACATTTACTGTGTTTATA
>JAHHST010000039.1 GCA_020025055.1 Longicatena sp. | reverse complement strand
AAGTGAATGATTTTAGATATTGTTAATTTTTTATTATGAAAATAAGTAAAGTGGAACTCTATATTGATTTTTTATTTATTTTATTTTTATATGCACAATGGATAAAAAATCATAATAGTTATTTGCAACATTCGACATTTATCGACTTATTTTACAACATAAAAATACATATAGTAATTGAGTCATTGGAAATAAAGGAAAAGGGGAAGAAAAATGGAAAATAATTATGATAAAGAGAAAATAATTGAAATTACAAACGTATTACAAGAAATGGGGATGCCTGCGCATTTGAAAGGATTTTATTATGTAAGAGAAGCAATATTGATGGTTTATAGCAATGAAAATTTGTTAAGTCATATGATGGAAGATGTCTATATGCCATTGGCAAAAAGATATAATACATCTTTGCATTGTGTAGAAAGAGTTATCCGTGTTGCGATTGAAAATACGTGGTTGAGAGGAAATGTTGATGTTATAGCTAAAATTTTTCATAATACAATTGATGGAAGAAAAGCAAGACCAACAAATAAGGAATTTATCGCTTTATTGGTAGATTATATGAGAATACAAAATATATAATATTAAAGTAGTTAATGTAAGCGCTTGCGAATATATTTTTAAGAATTTTGTTTTTTATGAACTTTTTTTAAAGAGATTCATATACTGGAATGTATAGGTTTGAATGTTTTTAAGGAACAGGAGGATATGGATGAAGAAGTTTATAAAAAATGCCTTAATTAAAAAATCATACATGAGTTTTTTAGAGGTGGTACAACAAGATTCTTGTGATTGTCGTGGAACAGTTTCTATTCTTATGAAAGAACAACCTACAGATGAATTGCCATATTTAGAACCAATTACTAGGTATGTTAAAGTTTGTGATTCTTCTAAGAAATGTCAAATTTATGCGATTCCTATTGATGAAAATACAGGTATAGGAGAGTTACAAATTAAAAACATTGAAGGGGTTCAAGTTTCACTTGTAGAAGTAGATAAGGAAGGTCAACAATTAGTGAATACAAATGATTTTCATATTTCATATTATGTAGATCATGAAGAAACCGGAATGGATTGTGCACAGGTTGTTTTTGATCATACATCAAAGATGGTGGAAATCGAAATTATTCATCAAAAGTTGGAAGAATGTTCATTGATGATAAAAAAAATGATAGAAAATGAAGATGGAAGTCTTGTCCCAATACAAGATAAACAGACATATCGTTTTTTATTAGAAGATCAAAACGGAGAACAATTCTGTGAGATATTAAATTGCGAAAATAATTATGAAACTATGATTGAACATTTATTTAAACAACGATATGAAATAAAAGAAGATATAAGTGATTACTATTTATTGAATGGACAACAAATACAAGGAACGATGATAGATTTAAATCAAAAAGAAAATGTTTTGGAATGTGTTGTGTCAAAGGATTGTCCAACGGAGTTAGTCATTGAAAAATGGATTCGTAATCAAAAAGGTGCTTTACATCGTCCTAGTGAAGGTGCAGAATATCCAATCCAGGTACTATCAAATACATTAGAGGAAATGGTACAGTTAAATCAGGAGAATCAATATGTTGTATGTATGACGAAATTAGATGCAGGATCTTATGATGTAAAAGAGATACAAGCAGATGGCAAAAAAATCTATTATAGTGTAAATGGAGAAGAAGAAACAACGTATGCACATATTGATTTACATCCCCATGAAAGAGCCTATGTAATGGTAATTGAAGAAGAGTGCATGGAAGAATCTTGTATTACAACGAATACGTTATTACGTATTTGTAAATATATGAAACATTATGATGGATGCATTGATAAGCCAAATCGACAGGAAAATTTTAAAATTATGTTGATTGGTTGTGGACAACGAAATACATTTTATTTGAATGCGAATAATAATTATTGTGTAGAAATCGCTGATTTATGTGAAGGAACATATGAAGTGGTTGAATGTGATTGTGATGAATATATCACTACGTATTGTATCAATGGTGGAATGGAAACAACAACTGCACAAATTTGTATTATGAAAGGTATTTATAATTGTGTTTCGATAATTAATGAAGAAAAAAATAAGGGTAGTGTGAATATTTATAAATATATTCGCAATGAACATCATGAACTTGTAAAACCAAATGATGATGACTATTTTTTTGGATGTCTAAGCTCCTGCTTTGGAAAGCAAGAATTTACTTTATGTAAAGAAAATGATTGGTGTATTGGATTTGAAAATTTACGGTATGGTAGTTATGAAGTAAGAGAAAATGATACGAACGATTATTATGTACGATATCAAGTAAATAATCAAAAAGAAGAGTCTTATGCAAGATTTGTGGTAGATCATGAATGTGAACAAGATGTAAAAATTATCAATTGTGTACAAGATTGTTTAAATGGAACATTAAAAATATGTAAATATATTGAAACAGCGCACCATCAAATCGCAAAACCGCAAACGGACGAAATATTTGAAATAAGTGTTGATGGTCCATGTTTCCATAATACGTATACATTATGTTCTGCAAATCATTGGTGTATAGTACTTGATGGTTTAAGACAAGGGGAATATCAAGTTTGTGAGTGTGAACATAAACAATATGAGGTCCGTTATTTTGTGAATCGAACACCTTCTGTGGATGGATATGTATATGTAGGAGAGAATACGCAAGAAGTATGTATTTTGAATCGTCAAAAGCGATGCGGAAATGTAAAACTATATAAAGTTATTCGAGACTGTGATGGAACTATGCATTTACCATCTTATAATGAAAGCTTTGAGATTCTTATGGAAAGTGATGATACTTGTATAAAGACTACACTAGATTATCAAAATGGTTGGTGTGTCGTATTGAATGATTTATCTTATGGAAACTATCAAGTAATAGAAAAAGATGCTTTAGGATATCGGGTTTCTTATTGTGTGGATGGCACAGAAAAACAAAATGCGAAATTTTATTTAGGAACTCAAGATATAAATATAGGAATTATTAATGAAAATTGTGCAACCGCAGGAAATGTAAGGATATGTGGAAGTTGTGAAGAGGAGTCTTCGGATTGTTTAAATGATCCAATTTCATTTACTCTTTATGGAAGAGGAATTGAACAAACGTATGAATTAAATCAACAAAATCAGTATCGTATATGTTTCGATGATTTAGAAGAAGGAAATTATCGAATCGTTGCTGAGAATGTAAAATACGTTATTTGTGGGCATGAACAAAAGGATGGTTATTTTGTATTAGGAGAAGACGATGTGAATATTCGATTAGTATATATGAAAGAATGTTCTCAAAATATTTATATAGAAAAATTAATTATGCGAGATGGTGAATATGAGAAACCAAGGGATGAAGATAGTTATCGAGTTTTAATGAAAGGAAAACACATTCATCAAATTTATGAATTAAATAAATATAATGATTTTGCTATTTGTCTAAAAGATATGCCATATCAACATTATGAAGTGAGTGAATTAGGATGCTTATGTAAACATTATTGTATAAATGGAAATCTACAAAATAACGGTTATTTCTTATATCAGGGAGATCAAGTTCATATTCAAATAATGAATGAACCATGTCAAAAAGGATGCGTACAAATTACAAAAGTTATCGAAGATCAAGATGGAATAAGACATCACCCACAACGTTGGGAATGTTTTGAAATCATGATTGAAAATGACGATTATAGACAAGTATTTAGATTATCACATGAAAATGACTTTACATTACATTTATGTGATATCCCATATGGAACGTATTGTATATATGAAAAAAATGTGAAAGATGTTAAATATGAGATACAAGGAGAATATCAGACATGTGGAAAATTCTGTGTGGGCGATGAAGATGTAGTGATTATTGTTATCAATTCCGTTGGTTGCAAGGGGTGCTTACAATTAGAAGGATATAATGAAATAGAGAATGAAATTGTTCACCCAAATCCATGTGAAAAATTTTGTATGATTGTGGAAAATGAAATGGATGAATACGAAATAGAATTAAATTATGAAAATGATTTTTATGATTGTTTATGTATGCTTCCTAAAGGTATTTATACCATTCATGCGAATCAAGATGAAGATTATGATTTTATTGTTGATGATCAATGTTTTCATAATGAGGCAATCATTGGAATTTGTGATGAAACAGCATATGTAAAAGTAATTAAGAAAAAACAAGAGGCAACGGTCTATATTGATGCAATGCTTCAAAATCAAAATGGAGATGATTGTTGCATACCTGAAAACTGTACAATTGATATTGAAGTTATTGGGAATCAAGGGAAAGAATGGTATTGTTTAAATCAAGAAAATGATTGGAAAATCCAGTTATGTTTACCTTATGGAAGGTATCAAATTCAGCAAAGTTCTTTAGAAGGTTTCCAAGAACCATATTATTTAGTAAATGGAGTGAAAACTAAGGATGTTGATTTAGAAATTTGTAAATGTGATCAGTTTATTACATGCGTGAATTGTTATGAACAAAAAAACGGTAGTATTTGTATATTAAAACAAATTCGAGATGAACAAGGAAATTTCGAAAAGCCGAAAGAGAATGAACAATTTCAAGTCATTTTATCAGGAGATGGAGACTGTAAAAAAATTGTATTAAATAAAGAAAACGATTGGTCTTATACAGTTTGTAATTTAGAAGATGGAAGATATCAAATTCAGGAACAAGGAAATTGTCACCATGTTTCTTATATTGTAAATGAACAAGGTGAAACAGATTATGCAGAGGTATATATGCATCAAAATCATCAACAAGTAAGAATTATAAATGATCGAAAAGAACCTTTAGGAAGTATTGAAATTACGAAATTAATAAAAGATGAAGAGGGATGTTATTGTACTCCAGGGGATGATCAACAATATTGGGTACAAGTAATTGGAAACGGATTTTATAAGCGGCTTTGTTTAAATAAAGAAAATCACTTTTATGCTTGTATTCGTTGTCTAAAGAATGACACATATGAAATCTTTGAGGAAAATGGAAAGGATGTTATGTATATCGTGAATAATGATGCACCATCTACAAAAGCCATTGTGCATGTTTGTAATCATGTCAATACTGTAAATATCGTAAATCGAGAAAAGGATGCAAAGGGAAGTATTTATGTTTCTAAATATATACAAAATGATGGTGTATGTATGAAACCTATCAGTGGCACGTATAGTATTCAAATTACAGGAAATCAGCAATGTACGCAATATGAATTGAATAAAGATAATCATTATTGTGTTGGAATTCATGATTTAGAGTGTGGAATGTATGAAATTGAGGAAATGAATCACGAAAATGTTGTTTATAGTGTTGATTGTGGATTACCAAGTGAACATGCATATGTACAA
Organism: Longicatena sp.; assembly: GCA_020025055.1. Lineage (GTDB taxonomy): Bacteria > Bacillota_I > Bacilli_A > Erysipelotrichales > Erysipelotrichaceae > Longicatena_A. The sequence continues at coordinate 7,872 of JAHHST010000039.1, read as the reverse complement.
GTACAATGTGATTGCCATGATGTCCAAGTGATTAATCGAAATAGCTCTTGCGGAAAAATTACTTTAATAAAATATATACGAGAAAATGGACAATTGAAAAAACCTAAAAAAGGAGTGTATACATTCCGTGTTACGAAACCAGGATATCATAATATTGTAGTGTTAAGTGATGAGAATCATTGGACAATGACTCTAGATCATTTATCAGATGGAGTTTATACGATTACAGAAACAAGTTCTTCTTATAATGTAAGTTATATTGTGAATGAAGAAAGCGAAACTACACTAGGTGTGGTAAGAGTAAAGGGAAATGAAAATATTGTTAAAATTATTAATGAACCAAAAGATGAAAATGGACAAATTATAATTGAAAAATATATTCGTAAAGATGGAACATTGGTCAAACCAGAAATGAATTATGAAGCAGTTATTCGATTAAGTGGTGCAGAATATGAACAAGAATTTAAATTAAATAAAGAGAATCAATGGAAAGTAAATGTAAGTGGCTTAGAGTATGGAATGTATGAAGTAGAAGAGTTAAATGGATTGAATGTACACTATTCGATCAATGGAGGAAAAGAAACAACAAGAGGAGTTTTATGTGTATGTTCTGAAGGCAATTTTGTATCTGTCATTAATGAAGATGAAGATAAAAAAGGCAGTATTAAAATAAAGAAATATGTTCGATATGGGGAAACAGGAGATTTAGAAACTCCAGCAGATGATTTTTATGTAAGACTTTTAATTACCAAACCAAGATATCGAAAATATGTGACATTAGATGTGGAAAACGATTTTAGCACTACGTTAGAACAACTAGAAGACGGTCTTTATGTAATCCAAGAAATAGAACCAAAACATGAGGTTAGTTATCGAATTAATGGACAAGCAGAAGTAGCAAATGCAACAATTCGTGTAGAACAGAATGAGAATACAGTACAAGTGATTGATACGTTAAGTATTACACAGGGAAGTATTTATCTTCGTAAAGTAATTGAAAATGAACAAGGGGAACAAGTCTTACCACAGGAAAAAGAAAGGTTTAATGTGAGCATTAGAGGAAATGATTATCATAAAGACATTGTGTTGGCAAAGGATAATCAATGGACGATGTTACTTGAAGATTTAGATGATGGCATGTATGAAATTCAAGAATCTGCACAACAAACATATGATGTTTCATATTGTGTTGATGGGAAATGCAAAGAAGATGCGAAGGTGTTTGTTAAGGGAACAGAACATGAAGTAGTGATTGTGAATAAGAAGAAAGAAGTTGGGGCAACCTTACAATTAACAAAATTTATTAAACAAGCAAATGGGACATTAGTAAGACCTGCTGATGGGGACGACTTTACTATTGAAATTATTAATGAATCTTATCAAAAACGAGTTTCTTTAAATGGAAGTAATGCTTTTACAAAAGTTATTTTTGATCTTCCTGAAGGTATTTATAGGATACGAGAAATTAATCAAGATAATTATACAGTAACGTATCGTTTAAATGGAGGAGAAGTAGTAAATGATTTAGATGTTACGATTACTCCTGAAACAAAAGCAAATGTAGATATTATAAATGAGAGAACAATTAATAGAAATGTAATTGATGTGTTTAAATATATGTTAGATGCGAATGAAGAATATGTTCCTCCAAAAGAAAATGAAACATTTGCGTTTGAAATTATTGGAAATCAAGGAAAAGAAACGTATGAGTTAAATAAAGAAAATGAATGGCATGTAACTTTGAAAGATTATCCAAGTGGAAAATATCAAATAGTAGAAACGACTTCACAATATGATGTGCAATATTTAGTGAATTCGCCAACCTTAATGCAGGATGCTTATTTCGAAGCTTCTGCACAAAAAACGAATATTATTGGTATTATTAATAAACTGCCAAATGTAGAAAATGGAAGTCTTCTAATTACAAAAAGAATAAAGACATTACAAGGAAATTTGATTGTGCCTAATGATGGGGATTATGTCATAAAAATCACAAGAAATAAAGAGGAAACTTACGAAATATTGAATCAAGAAAATGAGTATGAAAAGGTAGTGAAAAATTTATCTTATGGCGAGTATCGAATAGAGGAAGTTTCTTCAACAATGGAAGTATATTATATTGTGGATGGAAAAGAAGTAGAAGATATGGCAGTCGTTAATATAACGGATGAAAATCAACACAATATTATTATTGTGAATGTTGAAAAACAAAGCCAAAATGATATAAAAATCATAATTTAGCAAAAAATGTAAGTGCTATAGTAAAAAAGATGCATCCTGTATAATAAAAAATAGGATGCATTTTTTTTCGTATTTTCGTATTTTATGTATGCGCTTTTGTAAATTTGTAAATTAACTAACATTTACCAGAAAATTTTAAAGTAAATCACTAGAAAAATGGGAAAATAAGTTCTATAATTAAGACGTATTGAGTTATAAGGAGGAAAAAGGATTATGCCTAGAGCAAAACAATCAATGGATGGTAACCAGGCTGCAGCTCATGTTGCGTATGCATATACTGAAGTAGCTGCGATTTACCCGATTACTCCATCTAGTCCAATGGCTGACTTTGTTGATCAATGGTCTGCGAATGGATTAAAAAATATTTTTGGAAACCAAGTCGTTGTAAGTGAATTACAATCTGAAGCAGGTGCAGCAGGTGCTGTGCACGGATCATTAGCTTCAGGAGCTTTAACAACAACATTTACAGCTTCTCAAGGTTTATTATTAATGATTCCAAATATGTATAAAATTGCTGCAGAGCAATTACCATGCGTATTTGATGTATCAGCACGTACATTAGCAACACATGCATTAAATATCTTCGGTGATCATTCAGATGTTTATGCTTGTCGTCAAACAGGTTTCGCGATGTTATGTGAAACTAACCCACAAGAAGTTATGGACTTATCTCCAGTTGCACACTTAGCTGCATTAGAAGGAAAAGTACCATTTATTAACTTCTTTGATGGATTCCGTACTTCTCATGAAATTCAAAAAATTGAAAAATGGGATTATGAAGATTTAAAAGAAATGTGTCCAATGGATGCAGTTAAAGAATTCCGTAATCATGCATTAAATCCAGAACATCCAACGATGCGTGGTTCTCACGAAAATGGAGATATTTTCTTCCAACATCGTGAAGCATGTAACTCTGTTTATGATGCATTACCAGAAGTTGTTGAAAAATACATGGGAAAAATCAATGAAAAATTAGGAACTAACTATGATTTATTTAACTACTATGGTGCAGCAGATGCAGAACGTGTAATCGTAGCTATGGGTTCTATTAATGATGTTGCAGAAGAAGTAATTGATTACTTAACTGCAAAAGGTGAAAAAGTTGGTTTGATCAAAGTTCGTTTATATCGTCCTTGGTCTTCTAAACATTTATTAAAAGTATTACCTAAAACAGTTAAAAAATTAGCTATTTTAGACCGTACAAAAGAACCAGGTGCATTAGCTGATCCATTATATTTAGACGTCATTACAACATTGCATGAAGCAGGATTAAATGACATTAAAGTATGTGGTGGTCGTTATGGATTAGGTTCAAAAGATACACCTCCTTCAAGTGTATTTGCTATTTTCACTGAATTAGAAAAAGCTGAACCAAAATCTCGTTTTACAATTGGTATCAATGATGATGTTACAAACTTGTCATTACCAGAAGTAAAACCAGCTCCTATTACTTCAGCTCCAGGAACAGTTGAATGCAAATTCTGGGGTCTTGGTGGAGATGGTACTGTAGGTGCTAATAAAAACTCTACAAAAATTATCGGTGATCACACTGACAAATATATTCAAGCATACTTCCAGTATGATTCTAAGAAAACAGGAGGAATTACAATTTCTCACTTACGTTTTGGAGATAAACCAATCCGTTCTCCATACTACATTAATCAGGCTGACTTTGTAGCATGTCACAACCCTTCTTATGTAGTAAAAGGATATAAGATGGTTCAAGACGTAAAACCTGGTGGTGTATTTATGATTAACTGCCAATGGTCTGATGAAGAATTAGATCAACATATGCCAGCAGAAGCTAAGAAATATATTGCTGACAACAATATTCAATTGTATACAATCAATGCGATTGATAAAGCAATTGAAATTGGTATGGGTAAACGTACAAATACAATTTTACAATCTGCATTCTTTAAATTAGCTAATATTATGCCAATTGATGAAGCTGTAGAATATATGAAAGCAGCTGCTAAAAAATCTTATAGTAAAAAAGGTGATGCAGTTGTAGAAATGAACTATAAAGCAATTGATGCAGGTGTAGATGCAACTCATAAAGTTGAAATTCCAGAATCTTGGAAGAATCCAGCACCAGATGCAGAACCAACACCATTAGTAGGACGTCCTGCAACTGTGAATATGGTTAAGAATATCATGAACCCTGTATCTATCATGGATGGAGATAGTTTACCAGTTTCTGCATTTGTTGATAATGCTGATGGACAATGGGAAACAGGTGCTTCCGCATATGAAAAACGTGGTACAGCAGTTATGGTTCCAGAATGGGATGCTACAAAGTGTGTACAATGTAACCAATGTTCATTTGTATGTTCACATGCAACTATTCGTCCATTTATTTTAAATGATGAAGAAGTGAAAGCAGCTCCAGAAAATATTAAATTAGCAGATGCAAAACATGCAAAAGATATGAAATATGTAATGCAAGTAACTCCACTTGACTGTATGGGATGTGGGGAATGTATTACTGTATGTCCAACAGGTGCAATCACTATGGTTCCTCGTGAATCACAAGAAGATCAACAACCAGTATTTGATTACTTAGTTGCAAATGTTGGTAAGAAGAAAACAAACTTTGCGGACAATACAGTTATTGGATCTCAATATAATCAACCATTACTTGAGTTCTCAGGATCTTGTGCAGGATGTGCAGAAACATCTTATGCTCGTTTAGTAACTCAATTATTTGGTGAACAAATGTATATTTCAAATGCTACTGGATGTTCTTCAATTTGGGGTGGTCCAGCTGCAACATGTCCATATACAGTAAATAAAGATTCTAAACAAGGACCAGCTTGGTCTAACTCATTGTTTGAAGATAATGCTGAACATGGTTATGGTATGTCTTTAGGACAAAAAGTATTACGTGAACAAGTAATTGAAAAAGTTGCTAAATTAGCGGAAGAAGGAACTCCAGAATTAAAAGCTGCATTTGATGCATTTATGGAAACAAAAGAAGATACAAAAGCAAATGGAGAAGCAACTAAGACATTAATTGCTGAAATTGAAAAAGTAGATAATCCACTTGCTAAAGAAGTATTAGATATGAAACAATACTTAGCTAAAAAATCTGTATGGATCTTTGGTGGAGATGGATGGGCTTATGACATCGGATTTGGTGGATTAGACCATGTATTAGCTTCAGGAGAAAATGTAAACGTTATGGTATTCGATACAGAAATGTATTCAAATACAGGTGGACAAGCTTCAAAAGCATCTAACATCGGTGAAGTATGTCAATTCGCTGCTGCTGGTAAAGAAGTTAAGAAAAAATCTTTAGCTGAAATTGCAATGAGCTATGGTTATGTATATGTTGCACAAATTGCTTTAGGAGCTAATCCTGCACAAGCAATTAAGTGTATTGCTGAAGCCGAAGCTTATGATGGACCATCATTAATTATCGGATATGCTCCATGTGAATTACATGGTATTGCTAAAGGTGGTATGAACCATTGTCAAGATGAAATGAAGAAAGCTGTAAAAGCTGGTTATTGGAACTTATTCTCATTTGACCCAGCTAAGAAAGCAGCAGGTCAAAATCCATTTACATTAACTTCTAAAGAAGGAGATGGATCTTACCAAGACTTCTTAAATAACGAATCTCGTTACACTCGTTTAGTAAAACCATTCCCTGATAGAGCTCAAGAATTGTTTGCTAAATCTGAAAAAGTAGCCAAAGAACGTTATGAACATTTACAAAAATTAGTAGAACTTTATAAATAAGCGAAACTAAGTAATGAAGAGTTTATAGAATCATCTATAAGCTCTTTTTCTTTGTTTATTGAAACAAGGTTGAAATAATAGTAAGAATCCAGTATCATAATTACGAAAATATAAGGAGATTTAATTATGGATTTAAGAAAATTACAAAATGGAAGTGATATTCGTGGTGTTGCTGTGGAAGGTATTGAAAATGAACCAGTAACTTTACGTGAAGAAGAAGTTTCGTTGTTCGCAAGTGGTTTTCTAACTTTTATTCGAAAGAAAACGAAGAAAGAAGATATTCGTATTGCAATTGGACATGATTCTCGTGTAAGTGCGAATGCTTTAAGTAATGCTGTAATAGAAGCATTGAAAAATGATGGAGCACAAGTTCTAGATTGTGGATTATCATCAACTCCATCTATGTTTATGGCAACAATATTTGAAGATTATCAATGCGATGCATCAATTATGTTAACTGCAAGTCATTTACCTTTTAATCGAAATGGGATGAAATTCTTTGATCGTGAAGGTGGATTAAATAAAAGTGATATTGCAGAATTAATTGAATATGCAATTGCAAAAGATTTTACAACTTATCCTAATGGAAGTGTAAAAAAAGCACCTTTATTAGAAACATACAGTGCTTATTTAGTTGATTTGATTCGAAAAGAAGTAAATCACTCTCAACATTATGAAACACCATTACAAGGAATGCATATTATTGTAGATGCAGGAAATGGTGCTGGTGGTTTTTATGTCGATCAAGTATTAAAACCATTAGGAGCAAATACGGAAGGTTCACAATTCTTAGAACCAGATGGAATGTTCCCAAACCATATTCCAAATCCAGAAGATAAAGATGCGATGCATAGTATTTGTGAAGCAGTAAAAAAACATCATGCAGATTTAGGAATCATTTTTGATACAGATGTAGATCGTAGTAGTGCAGTGGATGGTGAAGGAAAAGAAATTAGTAGAAATGCAATTGTCGCATTAGCGGCAGCTTTAGCTTGTGAAAAACATCCAGGTACAACAATTGTAACGGATTCTGTAACAAGTGATGAATTACACGATTTCTTAGAAAATACTTTAAAAGTAAGACATTTACGTTTTAAACGTGGATATAAAAATGTAATTAATGAAGCTGTTCGATTAAATAATGAAGGAATCGATGCACAACTTGCGATTGAAACAAGTGGACATGCTGCATTAAAAGAAAATTATTTTTTGGATGATGGTGCATATCTAGCAACTAAGATTATTATAAAAGCAGCTAAAATGTTCCAAGAAGGAAATACGATTGCTTCTTTAATTAAAGATTTAAAACATCCATTAGAAGAAAAAGAATTACGTTTCCGTATTTTATGTGAAGATTTCCAATCTTATGGGGATCAAGTGTTAGCAGCGTTAAAAGCATATCCTAAAGAACATCCAGAATTTCATCTTGCTCCTGTAAACCACGAAGGATTAAGATTTTCATTTGACAAAGAATATGGAAATGGATGGTGTTTGTTACGTAAATCTTTACATGATCCAATCTTACCATTGAATGTGGAATCAAATACAGAAGGTGGATGTAAGGTAATTGTAAAACAATTAGCACAATTCTTATATCAGTTTGATCAATTAGACTTATCTGTATTAGATGAATATATTAAATAAAAAGATGTCTATGAATGTTTGTGATTACAACATTCATAGACTTTTCTTTTTTCAATTATGATATACTGTTTGTAATAGGAGAAATTTTATGAATATACTTATTTTCGACGATGATAATCAGGCTGTTCAACGTTTAGTTCATATTTTAAATCAGTTTTTAGAAGATAAACAGACTGTATATCATATAAATAGTTGTAGTGATAAATATGAATTGTTTAAAATTATTAAAGATTATGATTTTTT
>JAHHST010000038.1 GCA_020025055.1 Longicatena sp. | reverse complement strand
TAAAGTCCAGCCACACCACTGTTTAGAGCCCAACCACACTAATTGTTACAATCCCCTTTTTTATACTTGTTCACCATTTAAAGAGAATGTTCTACACTCTGTAATTTTAACATTAATAATATCTCCTGGTTTCGCATCTTTCGCTTTAAAGTTTACAAGCTTATTTGTTTCTGTATAACCACTTAAAATACTCTCATTTTTCTTACTTATACCATCCACTAATACCTTTACTGTTTGGCCTAAATAAGCATTATTTTTTTCATGAGCATATTCATTCCAACAATCATTTAATTCTTGTAAACGACGTTGTTTAACCTCTAAAGAAACATTATCTTCCATAGCAGCAGCTGGAGTTCCTTCACGTGGTGAATAAATAAAAGTAAATGCATTATCGAATTGGCATTCTTTTACTAATTCAATTGTATGTTGGAATTGTTCTTCAGTTTCATTTGGGAACCCAACAATAATATCTGTTGAAATTGCACAATTTGGCATTCTATCTTTAATTTTATGGAATAAAGTTAAATATTGCTCTCTTGTATATCTTCGTCCCATAATTTTTAGGATTTGATTATCTCCACTCTGAACAGGTAAATGAATAAATGGCATAATATTATCATATTTAGCAATTATATCAATCATTTCGTCCGAGAAATCCCATGGGTGACTTGTAGTAAATCGAATACGATCAATGCCAATCTTTGCAACTTCTTCTAATAAACGTGCAAAGCCTCCCTCAATCTTTAAATCTTTTCCATATGCATTTACATTTTGTCCTAATAATGTAATTTCTTTATACCCTTCTGCTTTTAATTGTCTAACCTCATCTAAGATATCTTCCATGTAACGAGAACGTTCTTTTCCTCTAGTATATGGAACGATACAGTATGTACAAAATTTATCACATCCATAAATAATATTTACCCAAGCTTTATTCTTTCCAAAGCGACGAACAGGTAAATTTTCAATTACGTCGCCTTCTTTTGATAAAACTTCAATACTTCTTTTATGACAAGACATAACTTCATATAACAATTCTGGTAAACGATGAATGTTATGTGTACCAAAAACTAAATTAATATGTCGATATTTTTCTACAATGATTTGAACGATTTCTTCTTCTTGAGCCATGCAACCACATAATCCGAAAACCAAATCAGGATTTTTATCCTTTAAATGTTTTAGATGTCCAATCTCACCTAAAACTTTATCTTCTGCATTTTTACGAATTGCACATGTATTTAATAAAATCAAATCAGCTTCTTCAGGTGTTTCTACAGCTTCAAATTTCAATTCTTCTAAAATACCTGCTAATGTTTCTGAATCCCGTTCGTTTGCTTGACATCCGTAAGTACGTAAATAATATTTTTTTCCTAATCCTAAATCTCTTACTTCAACAGGAATTTGAAATAAGCTTCTTTCAATAATTGCTTCCTTTTTTGTACGTTTTTGTGCTTCACGCAAATTTGGAAGAGCCCATCCTGGCTGTTTTTTCATCTTTTATTCCTACTTTCTTATCCTATAAATTTATATAAAATTGCGACAAGCGCAATGAATTGTACCAAAAAAACCAAGTATATATACTTGGTTTATTGAGAGATTGCTTCTACTGGACAAGCAGATACGCAACTACCGCAGTCAATACAAGTTCCTTCATCACATTGTGATTTCCCATCACCATTCATTGATAAAGCACCAACTGGGCAAACTCCTACACATGCACCACAACCGATGCAAGTATCAGCATTTACGTTAACTGGCATTATGTATTCCTCCTTTATAACCATAACTATTATAACAACAAGTCACTTTTCGTGCAAGCTTTTAATACTAAATCTAAAGTCTTACGTATAATAAAAGCCATACTTTTGTATGACTTATATTTCTATATTTTCTGGACGAATTTGTATTCTTTTTATACTTATTGCACGATTCGTTTCTTCATTAATTTCTACAAGTGCACCACAGAATATTCCTTCCCCGTCTGCAATTGTATACTTCGTTTTTTGATCTGTTGTAAAGCGTGTAACAATCTCATGAACATCTCTACCCAAAACACTTGTATATGCTCCACACATCCCTAAATCTGTTATAGCTGCACAACCATATACAATGCGATCATCCGCTGTTTGAACATGCGTATGTGTTCCTACAACTGCACATAATTGTTCAGCAAAGCAATATGTAAAAGCTATCTTTTCACTCGTCGCTTCGGCATGTAAATCTACTAAATAAATATCAGCTTCAACATCCTCTAAAATATCATCCATACAATAAAACGGTGAATCGACAACATCGTTCATCCATACTTCACCACATAAATTTGATATAGCGACACGTTTTCCTTTTACATTCACTACTGTCGTATGCTTTCCATATTGTGTTGGACTTAAATTGGCTGGTCGAACCAATTGATCTGTTTCATTGATAAATTGTAAAATATCATTTTTTGAAAATGTATGATTTCCCATTGTTACAACATCTATTCCGTAAGATAATAATTGATTAAAAATACGTCTTGTAATTCCTTTACCGTGAGCTGCATTTTCACCATTAGCAACAACTAAATCCACATTATATTTTTCTTTTAAAATAGGAAGCTGCTGGCGAACAACTTCTCTACCAGCAGAACCTACAATATCACCAATAAATAAAACTTTCATAAATTATTTTGCCAACTCACATGATCTAGTTTCACGAATTACAGTAACCTTAATTTGACCTGGATATGTTAATTCGGCTTCAATCTTATCTTTAATGTCTCTAGCTAATTTATGACAAGCTAAATCATCTACTTTTTCAGGAACTACCATAACTCTTACTTCACGTCCTGCTTGAATTGCATATGTACTATCAACACCATCAAATGACTTAGCAATATTTTCTAAATCTTCTAAACGATTAATATAATTTTGTAACGCTTCATAACGAGCCCCTGGACGAGCAGCACTAATTGTATCTGCAGCAATTACTAAATTACTAATTAAGTATTTAGGTTCAACTTCACCATGGTGAGATTGAATTGCATTTAATACAACATCCTTTTCTCCATGTTTTTTACAGAATTTATATCCTAATTCTATATGACTTCCCTCAATTTCAAAATCCATAGCTTTTCCAATATCATGTAATAAACCAGCACGTTTTGCTAATTGTTGATTCAATCCTAATTCTGCAGCCATCATTCCTGTTAAGTGAGCTACTTCCATACTATGTTGCAATGCATTTTGACCATAAGAGTAACGGAATTTCAAACGCCCAATCATACGAATAATCTCGCGATCCATTTTTCCAATACCTAATTTGAAGACAGTATCTTCTCCTGTTTTCATGATATTTGCTTCCATTTCTTTTTTGATCTTGCTAACAACTTCTTCAATACGACCTGGTTGAATACGACCATCTTTAATTAAGTGTTCCAAAGCAAGTCTTGCTACTTCACGACGTATTGGATCAAAGCATGAAACTGTGATTGTTTCAGGAGTATCGTCAATAATTAAATCAACGCCTGTTGCCTGTTCAATTGCTTTAATATTACGACCTTCACGGCCAATAATTCTACCTTTCATTTCTTCACTAGGAAGAGCAACAACAGATACTGTGCGATCCACTGCCTCCTCTTGTGATAATCGTTGAATACTTAAAGCGACAATATTTCGAGCTGTTTCATCCGCTCTAGCTTTTGCCTCTTCTTCTTTTTCTTTGATATACCCAATAACTTCTTTCTCCATACGCTTTTCAGTGATTGCAAATAATTCTTCCTTTGCCTCACTTGTAGACATTGCAGCAACACGCTCCAATTCCTCTACCTGTACATCAATTTTTGCTTGTAATTCTTTGTCTTTTTCATCCAGCATTGCTAACTTATCAGCCAATTGCGTACTTTTAAGATCAATTTGCTTTTCTTTATTTGTTAATGTTTCATCACGGAAATTCAAATTATCTTCGCGACGTAGAAGTTTATTTTCCATATCTGTAACTTCTTGTTTACGCTCTTTGATTTCTTTTTCAGCAGCAAGTTTTAATTCATGCGCTTGAGTACGACCATCTAATACTGCTTGCTTAATTGTAGCATCTGCTTTTGCATCTGCTTCTTTTAACAATAACTTGGCCTTTTGTTGATCTTTATTTAAACCTATTTTTGAAATTATGAACATTAAACCAATTCCAATAATTAGCCCTATCAACGCTGACAAAAAAAAGATGAATGCATTACCTTCCATAATACTGATCCTCCATTCGTCATATATGAGAATTTTTATTCCCTAATATATATTGTACAAAAAATTATAATATTTCTCAACTAAAATATTACAGTTTTAATAAATTAAATATAGAAATCAAAATCACAGCAAAAAAAGTAGCAAATTAATTATAACATGCTACTTTTTAATACATTTTACATAGCTCTCTCTTCAGCTAATTTTTCATTTAATTTTTGTTTTAATTCTTCTAACAACTCTGGATTGTTTTTCACAGAATTTTTAGCTGCTTCTTTCCCTTGTCCAAGTTTTTCACCATTATAAGAAAACCACGCACCACTTTTCATAACAATGTCACGATCCACACACAAATCAATCAATTCAGCAATATAAGAAATTCCTTCTCCATACATAATCTCAATTGACGCTGTTTTAAAAGGAGGAGCAACTTTATTTTTTACAATTTTAACATTAACTTTATTCCCAATAATGTCGCTACCATTTTTTATTGCTTCGCTACGACGTATGTCTAGTCGAACACTAGAATAGAATTTCAATGCTCTTCCACCAGGTGTTGTTTCAGGATTTCCATACACTACACCAACTTTTTCACGCAACTGATTTATAAAAATAGCAGTACATTCACTTTTGTTCATAACACCACTTAACTTTCTCATTGCTTTTGACATTAGACGAGCTTGCAATCCAACCTGTGAATCACCCATTTCTCCATCTAACTCAGCCTGAGGTACTAATGCAGCAACTGAATCTACCACTACTAAATCAATAGCTCCACTTTTTACTAGCATTTCTGTAATATCTAATGCTTGCTCACCACTATCTGGCTGAGACAAAATCAATTCATCAATATTCACACCTAATTTTTGAGCATAAATCGGATCGATTGCATTTTCCGCATCAATAAAAGCAGCTCTTCCACCTTTTTTCTGAATTTCCGCAATTGCATGTAATGCTAGAGTTGTCTTACCACTTGATTCAGGGCCATAGATTTCAATAATTCTACCTTTTGGATACCCTCCAATTCCTAGTGCTTCATCAATCTTGATTGAACCACTACTGATTGCATCCACCTCAACTGCAGCTCGATCACCAAGCTTCATAATACTACCTTTGCCATATTGCTTTTCAATTGCTTTTATGGCATCATTTAACAATTCATCTCTTTTTTCATCTGCGACAATATCTGTTTTCTTTTTTTCACCCATGTCCATCTACCCTTTCTATTATTCCAAAAGGTTCACAATTTTATCAATCATAAACTGTACTGCATATTCTCGAATATCATTGCGAGACATTTCTAATTGTAATTCATATACATATACTTTTTCTTCTATAGCAAGACCACAATAAATTAATCCTGCTGGTTTATTTTCCCATGCATCCGGCCCTGCATTGCCTGTAAAGGATACACAAACATCCACATCCATAGCTTTTCTTGCACTCTTTGCCATTGCGAATGCACATTCTTTGCTGATTACGCCAAAATTATCAATAACTTCTTGATCAACACCAGCAATTTTACTTTTTAACTCCGTTGCATAAGTAACAAGTCCTCCTTTTAACACAGAACTTGCCCCTGATATGTCTGCTAATCGTGCACAAAATAGACCTGCAGTAAAACTTTCACAGCTTCCTATAGTCATTTTTTTATTTTTTAATATTTGTATCAAATCACTTGCAGTATGTGAATATGTCATTACATTGTCTCCATCACAACGTCTTTTAACTTAACAAAATAAATAATTCCACTATAAACCGAAGCAATTGTTGCTCCCCAAACTAATATTTGATCCATTGGAATTCCAATAAATGCAAACGGCAAGTTATATAGCATAACAAATATGATTGCAAACATCTGCAAAACTGTTTTAATTTTTCCAGGCATACCTGCTGCAACAACTTTTCCTTTTGAACTTGCTGACATACGTAACCCATCAACAATCATATCTCTCCAAATCATAATGATTACTGCTATCACTGGAACACGATGACTGATTGCAAATAAAATCAGCATAGTATTTACCAACAATTTATCTGCAATTGGATCTACAAACTTACCAAAAGAGGTAATCATATTATACTTTCTTGCAATCATCCCATCTAAATAATCTGTAAAAGATGCAACTGCAAATAATATTAAAACAATAATTTCTGCCCAATTAATTGATAAATTTGTACTTGCATTAATATTAATTGATATTGCTGTCCCTAAATCTAAAAACAAATATATTACTGCAATAACTGGGACTAGAATAACTCTAAAAAGTGATAGTTTATTTGGAAGATTCATATACATCACCTACCGTAAATACTAATGTGCTTGCTATACATTGTCCTGGGAACACTTCTGGATTAAAACTTTCATCTGTTTTTACAATTTTTCCGTTAATTTTAATTTCTACATTTGTCATACATCCAATGTAAATAGATATATTCGTACCTTTTTTTACATTTATTTCCGTCACTGCTGTTTCACCATAATTATATATTTGATTATTTTTTATATCTTTACCATCAATTGTGACACTATATCCTGAATCTGTTGCATTAAATGTTGTTTCAATTTTTAATTTTTTACTTATATCCACATTATTTAATGTATATTTTTTTAACTCATCATTTACAATCTCGAATTCTTTTTTTATTTCTTCCTGTTCTGGTTTTACTGGTTCATCAACCTTTGTACCACTTTCTTGTGCTGTTGGAATAGAAGGTCTATTTTCTTTATCTTTTTGTCCTGTAAAAAACATAAATAAAGCAAAAATAACAACCACAACTACAAGAATAACAATCCCAATTAATGAAATCAATGAAAAATCAGGTTTTTTCTTATGCCGCTTTTTCACCTTCACATTAGCCGTATCTACTTTACTTAATTTTTCACTGTTCGCAATATTTTTTTCTATTTCTTTATGTGAAAGAATCTCATTTTCTGCAAAAGTAACCGTATAGTCATCAATACAAGTTCTTAATTCATCTTTGATATCTTCAAAATCCAATCCAACAACTTCACAATATGATTTTACAAAAAAACGTAAATAAGATAAATCTTCATGAAAAAAAGATAAATCTCCATCTTCCAACGCTTTTACATGCTTTACAGTCAATCTAGTTTTTTCACTAACATCTTCAATGCTTAAACCTTGTTCGATTCGTTTTTCTTTCAACATTTTTCCTATTTTTTGCATATTTATACCTCTTTTATATAGAATTTAAATTTATAAAGAATCTGTTATATATATACCCATAATCTCTATTATTATATCAAGCAAAGTTATAAATGTAAAACTTTAATCCGTTTTTTATCAGTTTTTATTTTTGCATGTTATCGCTTATAAAAAAAGCAGAATTTCTTCTGCTTCAAAGTCTTATTGCATAAGCCATGTTCTGTACTTTTTTCAAAGTGGCAGCCATTTATCTGTGTTTATATACACCTCGTTGAATAATTTCATTTTATTTTCAACAAGCTCCCCTACCAAATTTGGGTTTCTCGCTTGTGGGGTTTACCCGTTCCACCTTTTATGTTTCCATAAAAATCGTCTCTGTGGCACTTTTATAGAAGTTAACCATAGTTTCCCTTAGGTTTTTTTCTTCAGCCGTCAGTATACACTGCCTGGATTTATTGTTTCATCCAGCACAAACACTACAATCATCTCAGATTGTGCGAGCATGGACTTTCCTCTAGTTATGCACTAGCGACTGCCGCAATATTACTTTTTATTTTTCTTTTCGAAAAACCTCGTTTTCTAATCGAGTTAATCGTTTTAAAATATCAACATTATCTCCAACAAATTCTTGTTTTTCAGACTCAAGTTCTTGTTTTCCTTCAAGTTCAACAAGCTTTGCCTTCATTGCTGTAATTTGATGTTCATATTCTTGAAGATGATTGCCTAAATCATCAATAATACGTTCATATTCTTGATAATCACTAATGACTAAATCTAAAAATTCATCAACTTCACGAGAACAATATCCTTTAAAATCAACATTAAACTGTTTATTCAAAACATCATCTACGCTTAGTTTAAATCTTTTATCCATTTGCATTCACCTACCTCTTATAGTTTCTCAAAATTCGCCTTAAATTGCAAGATTTTTTTAATAATTCTTTAACATGGTCCATGTTTTTAATAAAAAAGATGAATATTTTACTATTTTTATATGTTTTATGAAACATGTTTATCGCTTTACCATAAACCTTATGATATAATACATTAGGTGATGAAATGATTGGATATCCAAATAAGAAGAATTTACATAATACCATTCCTTTTGATAATCACATGAGCAGAGGAATGTCATTGGAAGATGATTTAAACGATAGTAATGCTTATTATCGTGCTTGTGATCGTGCTTTAATACATAAAAAGCCCACTCCAATTCAAGTTGTAAAAGTTGATTATCCAGCTAGAACAGCTGCAAAAATTGTAGAAGCTTATTATAAAACGCCAAGCACAACAGATTATAATGGTATTTACAAAGGAAAAGCAATCGACTTCGAAGCAAAAGAAACACGCTCTAAAACCTCATTCCCTTTTAGTAGTATTCATCCTCATCAAATAGAACATCTTAAAAAAGTTTTATTTCATGGAGGTATTGGCTTTTTTATCATTCGCTTTTCATATTATGATGAAACTTATTTATTAGATGCAAATTTTCTTATTAGCTTATACGAAAATGGAACGAAAAAATCTATTTCATATAAAGATGTTAAAAAACATGGTTCATTCATTCGCAGAGGACTCACCCCAAAGCTCTATTACTTAGATAATGTTGACACATTATATTTTAAGGAGGACTACTCAAATGGCAAAAAATAAAAATAATAAGTCTAGATCTGTTTTAAACAATATCATTATTGTTTTTCTGTGCTTAGTGTTATTATGTGGTGTAACAGGATTTTTTATGTTAGGTCACGTTGTTGGTAAATTAAGTAAATCTGACCGAAATCCTGAAGATAAAATTCAAAACGTTGAGCCAACAACATTATATGATAAAGATGGGAAAAAATTTTATGAATTTGGTGCCGAGCAAAGAGAAATCGTTACATATGAACAAATACCACAAGTAACAATTGATGCTTTCCTAGCAATTGAAGATTCTAGATTTTTTACTCATAACGGATTTGATTTACCTCGTTTTATTTCTAGTGCTATTAATAACCTAAAAACTCAATCACTATTACAAGGTGGATCAACATTGACAATGCAAGCAATCGATAATTTCATTATTAAAGATAAAGAAGAACTTGCAATGGAAAATGGATATGAAATTTCTGCTTTAGAAAAAATAGAATTGAAAATACAAGAAATTTATTTAAGTTTACGCTTAGACTCAAAAATGAGTAAAGAAGATATTTTAATTAATTATTTAAATAAGATTAATTTTGGTTCAAGTGCGCGTGGTATTCAAAAAGGTGCTCAATACTATTTTGGAAAAAACGTTGAACAACTAAATTTAAGTGAAAGTGCATTTTTAGCAGGTGTTGTAAATGCTCCATATTATTACAACCCTTATTTTGGAAACAAAGGAAAAGGTCAAAATTTTTATGCATTCGCTACAAACCGTCGTAACGAAACACTGGCTCAAATGCTTAATCATGGCTATATTTCTGAAAAAGAATATAAACTAGCAAAATCAACAAAGCTTGCTTTCCAACTTGTTGGAGAAAAAGATATGAATGAAAATCCATATTTACCATATGCTGAGGCTGTTCTTCGCGAAGCAACAAAAGTGACTGGAGAAAACCCAGCAAATGTTCCTATGAAAATATACACTTCATTAGATCGTTCTACACAAAATAGAATTAATGAAATTGAAAGTGGTAGCGTTGTTGATTTCCCAAATAATCCATATCTACAAATTGCCTCTAGTGTTATAAATAATAAAACTGGTGAAATTATTGCAATCGGAGCTGGATTCAATGACTCGGCGGAAACATATCAAGATCGTGCTATGATCAACACACATCAAATAGGTTCTACTTCTAAACCATTAGTTGCATATGCAATGGCATTTGATCAATTAGGCTGGGCAACTTCAAGAATCATGAACGACCGCCCTTATAAGGTATATGGCGATGTAAAAAGAAATTCTGATCAAAAATATCATGGTAAGGTTTCATTAGAAAAAGCAATTGCTGCTTCTTATAACATTCCTGCATTTGAAACAACTGAAATACTTGTTAATAAAGTTGGAAATCAATTTATGACTGATTATTTGAAAAAACTAGGATTCAATGATTCTGTTGCTGATAAATTCGATTTATTATATGCAATTGGTGGTGGACAGTTTGTTGCAACCCCAACACAAGTAGCTGCTGCATATGCATCATTTGCTAACAACGGAATTTATACTGAACCATATATGATTAAGAAAATCGAATACAAAGATAAAAGCACAACTTATAATCACAGTCCAAAAACAACACAAGTTATGTCTCCACAAGCTGCTTACATGACTGCTGATTTACTAAAAAAAGCAATTGATGGACAATACGGTTCTTACAACCTAATGGCTCCAGTATTTAGAAGTGCTCCATATCCAGTATATGGAAAAACAGGTACTACTGACTGGGATGATCCAAATTTAATTAAGCAAGCTGGTGGAAACATGAAAGATGAATGGATGGTTAACTTCACTAGTGATTACACTGTTTGCTCATGGTATGGATTTGATGGACTTGTCCCTGGATATTCATATATATCAATGGATATGTTATATATGAATACATGTGGTCTAATGAATCGATATATTCTTGATGGTTTAAGTAGTAATGCAACAACAATTAAAAATCCAGGTGGCATTAGCCCATATGGTGGTGGATTAATAAAAACATCTGAATTAGCTAATGCTGCTAAAAACAATCCTGAAACTGAAAAAAATGTAAAACTTATATCAGAAGATTTAAAAAATCTAATTAAATCTTTAAGTAGATACAATAAAAATGACTATACTTCTGAATCATGGGAAGCCCTACAGAATGTCATTAATGAATCTACAAATTTATTAAAAAAAGATGATCTTACAGATGATGAATTTACGAAATTTAAAGAAAAGTTCAATAATGCCTTAAATGGCTTAGTTAAAAAATCAACTACAGTTGATACTTCTGCTATCTACACTGTAATTGATGAATCTCAAGCTTATTGGGATCCAACAAAATATGAAACAGAATATGTTGAAAAACTTTATGCAGCAGTAAATCACGCAAACTCACTATTAAACAAGAAAGATGTTACACAAAATGAAGTTGATCGAGCTGTTCAAAACATTAAAAATGCTGTCCAAGATTGTATAACACATCCAACAAATTCCACATCATCTTTTGATGATTAGTTCAAAAAAAAAAAAAAAAAGGAAATAATTTCATTTAGATTATTTCCTTTTTTTCTAATAAATTCTATAAAAAATACTCTTTATCTTTTAAAAGTTATTACATTTAAAGATAAAGAGTATTCAAAATTATGAATTATTTTTTTGAAATCGATAAGCATCTAATTTATCTTTTTTACAAAAACTGGTAAATGGACAATCAAAGCATTTTGGATTACGTGCCATACATTGATACCTTCCAAAGAAAATAAATAAATGATGGGCTTTATTCCATCGATTCCTTTTGATTTTACGCTTTAATTTGTTCTCGACAGTTTCTACATCATCACTAACCTTTGCAAGTCCTAAACGCTTTGATATGCGTTCTACATGTGTATCTACAGCTATCGATGGAATATCAAAACAAACACTACGGACTACATTAGCTGTTTTTCTTCCTACTCCAGCAAGAGAAGTTAAAGATTTCATACTGCTTGGAACAACACCATCAAACTTATCAATTAACGATAAACTCAGATTTTTTATCGATTTTGCTTTATTCCTATATAGACCAATTCTTTTTATTTTTTCTTCAATGTCACTTAGCTCTGCATTCCCTAAAGCTTGTGGAGTAGGAAACGCCTCAAATAATGCAGGTGTAACTTTATTTACAGATGCATCCGTCGTCTGTGCAGATAATACAACTGCAACCAATAATTCAAAGGCATTACGATGATTTAATTCACAATGTGCATCAGGAAACCTTTCTTCTAATATATCCAATATTTCATCCGTTGTCATTATCTTTTCCCTTCTTCATATTCTTCAGCAGTAAATCCTCGTTTTTTCCATTCAATCAAAATTCGATCAATATAATCAAAGCTTAAATGCTCATAAGTTAGAGCTTCACGCAATGCATATCCAATCATTTTTTGATCATAAATATTTAACCATTCCGCTAATCGTTGAAATTCCATTTGTGATAATGGTCTACCAAATTCACTTTCAAACAAATCAAATAATGAATCATCGAACGAAATCGCTTTTTCATTTGCTCCCTTAAATACACCATCAATTTCAAAAATAATTTTACCTGCATGAAATGCAATTTCTACATATCCTTTTGTGCTTAAATCAGATAATAATTCATCAATTTCTTCATTATTTTTTTTCATTTTATTTGCTAATAATTCGTGTGTGACAGGTATTTGATGTTGATTAAAAAAATCAATCAACATTACCAATAACGTTTCATCACTTGTCATTGTGAGTTCATCTAAATGATCTAGCATGTAATCTCGACAATTTATAAATTTTTCTCTCCACCAATCCATTGCTATTCTCCTTTTTTCAAATAATAAATTTCTTCCAATGTATCATAATCCAATAAAATTGTACCTTTTTCACATTCAATTCGATATGCTGGATTATGATATCCATATCCTAACTTTATTTCAAACTGTTCAACATTATAATTATCTTTTATAATTTTGCTTACTTTCGATTTATTATAAGTGCTTTTTTCTTTTTTATCTACAACTTTTCCTTTTTCGTTAAACCAATAATAACATTGATTTCCTTCACCAATATACATTATATAATGAAATACATCTCTATGAATATTTTTAACATTTTTATATTTTTTGCTAATAACTTCCATTTGTGTTTGAATTTTACGCTCATACTTACGAGTTGGACCACTAATATATAAACCAATATTAATATATATGATTAAAAATAAGACAAAAATAAGACAAAAAGATATAATTAATGATTTCCAATTTATTTTCATAACCATTCTCCTAACATTACTTATTATACATGATTTTTAGGTATTTGTCTTTGTTAAACCATATAAAAAAAGTGGAACATCTATAGTAAAACTACTTTGTTGGAGGAAAAATAATTTATATTAATTGTAAGGCTTGATTCCCGATTTATACAGGAGTTAAACCTTTTCCTTTTACTGTAATCCTAGAATTATTATGGGATTGAATATAATCTATCACAGCTTTTTTTAACTCTTCTAATGATTTGAATGTATTTTAAAATCCATAAAACATTTCATGCTTCATTTTTCCAAAGAAGTTTTTCATTGATGAATTATCCCAACGGTTTCCTTAACGAGATATCGATTGAATAATTCCTTGTTTTTTATTTTTAGTTCTTTGACAGTCATTTTCTTTTCTACGACATTATAGCAGTTTTCGATGTAAGATTTAATCCAATTTGAAAGCATTCCTTTGCTGGTTAGTCCTAGATTAATAGATACATGAATATTAGATTCTCCATCAATCAAAACTCGTTTAATTGTAGCTTCTTTAAATTCTGGAGAATAGTATTTATTTGAATCTTTTCTAAGAATACTAACACCATGTTTATCAATAAGATGAATGGGATATCTTACACATGCATTTATACCAAATTCATGTGTAAGATAAGAATATGTATAACCATCTTTCTTTTTGTTACACAATTCTGTTTTTTTTCGATTGTGAATTTAGACATATAAAAACCCTCCTTACTGGTTTGTCCAGTAAAGAGGGTACATATCACTTTCTCGGTTCAC